>SKSR01000081.1 GCA_007122885.1 Gemmatimonadota bacterium | reverse complement strand
GGTCTGCCGGAGCCCGTCCTCCGTTTCGCCGTCATCCACCCAGATCTGGGATACGTGCCCGGCGAAGTAGAAGACCACCTCGTCGTCGGGCCCCACCCGGCTCGGGAGCCATTCGGTGAAGGCCCTCTCGATGCCTTGTCGATCGGCCTCCCGGTCCAGGAGAAGGAGGACCTGGTCGTCGGGGAAACCCCAGCGTCCCACCAGGACATCCCTCAGGGCCCGGGCATCCTGAACGGCGCCGGGAAGTTGACCGTCCTCGTCCAGGTTCATGTATTCACCCACCCCGATGATCACGGCCCACTTGTCACCCTGGATCGGCCGGTCCGGTGCCTCCGGCGCCGAGCGGGCCGCCAGGGCCAGGATTGCGACGAGGGCCAGGCTGGAAAGTCGTCTGATCGAGCGATGCACGTTAACTCTCCTCGTGGTTCGTGAGGGGGATGTCCTCTCCTTCACGAGCTGCGGCTACGCTCAAGTGATGGTCCGACTCCTTTGCGGTGCTCCGGAGTCCGTCCACCATCCGGTCGAGCTCACGATCCGGTCGATCCGGCGCGTGGTGGAAGAGGAGGAGCCGCCGAACTCGTGCCTCCATCGCCAGCTCCAGGGCCTCATGGGGCGTGGAGTGACCCCAGCCCACGCGGTGCGCGTACTCCTCGTCCGTATACATGGCGTCGTGGAGGAGGAGGTCCACATCTTCGAGAAAGCTCGTGAGTCGGGCCCGCCAGTCCGGGCCCACTTCGTACGAGCCGCCGGTGAGTTCGTTGTCGGGGAGGTAGGCCACGGAGCACCCCTGCCAGTCGATCCGATAACCCAGGGTAACGGAGGGGTGGCGTACCCGTATGGCTCGAACGCGGATCCCGTTCTCCTCCCACGTATTCGCTTCCCGGAGGGGCTCGAACCTGATCTCCGCGGCCACCGCCTCGAAGGGGACGGGAAAATAGATGGGACCCATCTGCGTGGCGAAGAGGGAACGAAGGTCCCGGCCGCCCTGTTCCGGGGCGAAAATGCGAATGCTCGTCCGGGGGTCGTAGAGGGGTGAGAAGAACGGGAAGCCCTGAATGTGATCCCAATGAAAGTGGGTGAGAAAGATGTCCGCCTGGACGCCGCCGCCCTCCCTGGCCATTTGGGAGCCCAGCGGACGGAGTCCGGAGCCGGCATCCAGGATCAGCCTCCGGGAGCCGAGGCGGAGTTCGACGCAGGCCGTGTTCCCCCCATAGCCGGCCGTGTCGGCGCCAGGGCTGGGAATGGACCCCCGGGCGCCCCAGCAGCGGAGAACGGCGGGGGCCCGTCGGAACCCCGCTTCCGGCTCGGCGTCGGTGGTCGGTCCGGGTGTTGTGGACAATCCCAGCCTCCTCGCCGATGATGAGCGAATGGGTGGGGAGTGAACCCCGGTAATGGAAACGGCGGGAAATCTAAGGCCCAACGAACCATACGGCGAGAGCCGTCCGGGAGAGGGGCTTCCGGTTGGCTGCCGGGGCGCCCGGGTCCGGCCCATGGGGATCCGGATACGTCCATTGCCTGTCGTTGCAAGCGGTCCCTCGGTACATTGAAACGATTATTACGTGCGTTGCCCTCCTCCGTCCGAAGGTTCGACGGCTAGCTCTCCACCCCTGGCTTCGGCGGTGGGGACCCGAGTGGCGCGGCTCCGACACATGCACCCCGGGAATCTCAACGGGAGGAACCCAGCCCGATGAAGTCGCTGGACGAGACGGTTCCCCTTCTCCGAAAGGTCCCCCTCTTCGAGGGATTGTCCGACGAGGACCTGGAGCGATTGGCCGATGTTTCCGTGGATTACACTGCAGAGACGGGCGAAACCCTCTTCGACGAGGGGGAGGAAGGGGACCGGTTTTTCGTCGTGATGGAGGGAGCGGTGGAGCTTTCCCGACGACGTTCGGGAGAGGGGAAAGAGAAGCTCGCCGTCCGCCGGGCGGGGGAGGCTTTCGGGGAGATGGCGCTGCTGAACGACGCGCCCCGGTCGGCTACCGCCCAAGCGGTGGAGTCCACCCGCCTCCTCGTCCTGGATCGAAACGGTTTCCAGACCCTCCTGGATCCCGACTCCCCTGCCTTCCGGATGCTGATCTCCCTTGCCAAGGCGCTGCGGGCACTGGACGTTCGCTTCACGGCCCGGGCGGCGAATGAAGGGGGGGACCCCGAGGCCCTGCGGCGATTCAACCGAGCCCTGCAACAAGGACTTCTTCCCCGGAACGTGCCTACGCTCCCGGGTTATCAACTCGCTGCCGGAACCTCCCGGCCCGAAGGCGCCCCGGGGACGACGATATGGGACGCGTTCAGGACAGCGGACGGAGCCACGGCGGTGGCGGTGACCCGGGCGAAGGACGAGGGGCTCCCGCCGGCGCACACGTTGTCGGTGACGCGAGCCTTGCTCCGGACCCTCGGTAAGGAGGAGCAGGGGCTGGCGGCCCTCATCGGGCGAGTCAACGAGGGACTCTTGGACTCGGGTGTGGAAGGGGTGGCTCCGGTGGTGGATTGCGGTATCCTCAAGATCGGGCCCGAGAGGTTGGAGTGGGCCGCGGCCGGAGAGGTTCCAGCCATGCTGGTCGATTCCGACGGCACGTCCTCCCGTCTGGCGTCGGGCGGCCCCTCGCTCGGAACCCTGCCCGGCTTTCGTTACGGTTCCCGGAGCGTGGAGCTGGCCCAGGACGCCGCCCTCCTCGTTCTCTCGCCCACCAGCGAGGGCCTCGCCAAGGGTGCGGCGGACCTGGCGGGTTCCATGAGGGACCGCCCGCCCGCCGAGGTGGTGGCGGCTCTCCACGGGGCGATGGAGCGGGCCGGGAAGACTCCCGGGGGTGAGGCCACGGCCGTATTCGTTCGGGCGGCTCCGTGAACGTCCCGGCAGGCGGACGGACAACGGGCGTCGCTTGCGGTCGGTTGCCCTCGAAGCAGGCGCGTACGAAGGAGGTGCCAGGATGGCGGTGACCGAAAAGGAAGTGCGGGAAGCTCTGAAGACCGTAAAGGATCCGGAACTGGATCTCAACCTTGTGGTCTTGGGGCTCGTCTACGATATCGAGGTGGAGGGGGACCACGTGCACGCCCGGATCTCCCTCACCTCCCCCATGTGCCCGGTGGCGGACCAGATCGTCCAGAACGCGGAGGACGCCATTCTCGGGGTGGAGGGTGTGGAGAGCGCCGAGGTGCAGCTCACCTTCGACCCTCCCTGGACTCCGGAGCGGATCAGTCCCTTGATCCGTTCGTCGCTGGGCTTGTGAAGCTGGATCCGGCCCTGACTTCGGCCTGTGGAATTGACAGGAACGTCGGGGATTTCTACCATTCGATAGCATTCTAACGAGCGTTCGAACGGACCTCCATCCATCGCTGCGCAGGAGTCGTGTCATGGCGCCATTCACCGAAGACGAACTGAAGAAGAAGGTCCACGATGGCTACATCGTGGAGTCGCCGGAGGAGATGACCGAGGGTTATCGGAAATCCTTGATCGTTCAGCTCACGGTTCAGGCGGACACGGAGCTGATCAGCGCTCCGGCGTACTGGATGGCCGCTCGGCACGCTCCCTCCACAAACACGCAGGTCAGCGCCCACGCCATCATTCAGGATGAGCTGGCCCACGCGAACATCGCGTATCGTTTGCTCGAGGACCTGGGGGTCTCCAAGCAGTCCTTGGTCTACGACCGGGAACCGCACCAGTTCAAGCATCCGTACGGGTTCGACCAGCCCCTGGAGAACTGGGCCGAGCTGGTGGTGGCCAACGGCTTCTACGACCGGGCGGGGATCACCCTCCTCTCCGACGTGCACAAGAACACCTCCTACGGCCCCCTAAAGCGGGCCCTGGTGAAGGTGGATATGGAGGAGACCTTCCACCTCCGCCACGGTGAGGTCTGGATGCGGCGGCTGGCGAACGCGGACGGAGAGGCGAAGGCGATGCTGCAGCGGGCCGTGGACTGGATGTTCCCCATGACCGTGGAGTGGTTCGGTCTCCCGGACGACCTGAAGCGGCACTCCGGGCAGCTTGAGTACAAGTTGAAGGGGAAGACCAACGACCAGCTTCGGCAGACCTGGATGGCGGCCACGGTGCCCCTGTGCGAGTCCATCGGGATCGACGTGCCGGCCCATTACGACGAGGCTTCCGAATCCTACGTCCTGGATTATCCCTTCCCCTGTCAGTACGACCACGAAGCGAAGCAGTGGCTTTTCGACGACGGGGAGATCACCTGGGACGAGGTCTTCGAGCGGTGGAAGGCCCGCGGTCCGATGAACGAGTGGTACGTCGAGTCGCTCCGTAAGTCTCGAGGCCAGGTGGACGCGTGGCTGAACTGAACGTGGAGGCCCGGAGGAGGGAGGACGGAGACGGTCGTTCCATCACCATGCCCGTCGTGAAAGCGCCGGCGCCCGAGGACGCTCTGCCCAGCCATGTGGTGTCCCACGCCAGCGGGGGGAGGGACCAGTGGTCCCCTCCCTTGGCTCAGGTCCCCGAGGACCGGGAAGCTGCGGCCTGGGACTGCCTCCGAGAGGTGCTGGACCCGGAGCTTCCCATCTCCCTCGTGGACCTGGGTCTCATCTACGGACTGGAGCTGGAAGACGAGGCCGTCCGCGTGGACCTGACGTTCACGGCCACGGCATGCCCTTGCATGGAGTTCATCAAGGAGGACATCTCGGATCGGCTCATGCAGGAGAGCTGGATTTCCCGGGTGGACATCCAGGTGGTATGGGATCCGCCGTGGACCCGGGAGCGGATTTCGGAGAAGGGTCGGGAGGAGCTGAGGCGTCTGGGCGTGGGAGTCTGAGAGAGGGTGTTTTGGAGTCACCTCTCGGAAGCGCGCCCGGTGCCCCCACTGGAGCAATGGAGCCAATGATCGAGCGCACATACGACGTATTCACCCGGAAGAGTCGGGGTGAGCCGCTGACCCATGTGGGCTACCTGGAAGCTCTCGACGACGAGCTCGCCCGGGTCTACGCCTGGAACACCTACGATGAAGAGAAGTGGTTCGAGATGGTGGTCGTTCCACGGAACGCCATCATTCCCGTCAACCGGGACGACGGGCCCTTCCAGGCCGGCCGTCGTGCCCAGGAGGAGGTGCAGGCGTGAGCCAGGTGAGCGAAGCAATCGAAAAGCTGACTCCCGAGCAGCGAACGGCGTTCCGACGGCTGGTCCTCTCGTTGGCGGACACGAAGCGGATCCTGGGAATCCGCTACAGTGACTGGCTGCTGGGAGCTCCTTCCATCGAGGCCGGGATCGCCATCTCCTCCATGGCGCAGGACGAGTGGGGCCATGCCCGTCTCATCTACTCCGTTCTCAAGGATTTCGGGGAGGACCCCCTGGAGGTCGAGCACGAGCGGCCATCGGAAGAGTACTGCTCCGTGGAGGCGCTGGACGAGCCGTTCCAGGATTGGGCAGGCGTGGTTGCAGGGATCGTGGTGGTGGACGGCGCCTTGACCGTGGCCCTCCGCGGACTCGGAGAGGGGAACTACGAGGGACTGACGGGCCGGATCTCCAAGATGCTGGATGAGGAGGAGTTCCATCAGGATCTGGGACGAGCCTGGTTCCGACGCTTGGCGGACGCAGGAGGGGAGGCCCGAAGCCGGCTGGTGGATCAGGTGCAGGCAACCCTGCCGACGACCCTGTACGCCCTCTTCCCGGACGATGATCATCAGGAGGCCTTGGTGGCGGCGGGGATCGTCCCCGGAGGGGCCGACCTGCGCGCCCGGTTCCAGGAAGAGTACGCGGACCTTCTGGCGCTGGGCGGACTCGAGATCCCGGGCCCGGAGGAGCTTCCGGACGGTTGGAACGAGGAGAGGAGTCGGGGACCGGGACATCCCGGCGAGGAGGCGGTGGAGCGGGCCAGAGGCGACCGGAACCGGGCTCTGTTCGTCGAATGACCGGCCGACCTCCCGGCGGGCCCCGCCCTCCGACTCCCGAGGAGGGGGGCGGGGAGAACCTCAAGGCGCTTCCCGATCAGCCGAAGTGTCCCTTCTGCGATGGAGAGCGGACGGAGCTCATGAACGCCTTCGGGCCTCACGCGTCCGTGTCGACATACTGGTGTCACCCCTGCCACAGCCCATTCGACTTCATGCGCTGGGGCCGAGCCGAAGGAAAGGACTGACCCCGACCCCCTCCGGGCGGGCCCGTCCGCTCAGGAGGGCCGGACGATCGTTACGTCGTCCAGGAAGTCGCGTAAGGGGTTCGCCAAGGCCACGGCGCGGCCTGTCAGGGCCCGGGCCAGGTCCTCCCGGTTTCTGGTCCCCTCCGGCGCGTCGGTGGCGGCGGCCAGGTGGAGGAGGGCCATCTGACCCACCTCCTGGTCGGATCCTTGGGCTGCCTGGGAGTACTCGTTGTACCGGACTCCCACCCGCTGCTCGAAAACCGGAAGTTGGGCTTCCGGGGTGCCCTGCTCGACCAGATCCTCGAACACGGCCTTGTGGAGGGCGTCCAGAGCGCCACGGACATCTTCGTGGGCGTCCGTCCCCGCAAAGGCCAGTTGGAGCCCACGGGTGTGGATCCAGAGGAGAAAGATCAGGATTTCTTCGGCGGCCCTTTCCGGAGGCGGTCCCTCCTGCCATGGGGTGCCGAGTTCACGGAAGATCCATGGACCCTCGCCCTCCTGGAGAAAGTCCGTGAAGCTCTCCCAAACCAGGCGCGCCAGGATGTCCCCCAGCTCGCCCGGCGTCATGAATTCGGGGCCGTTCAGAAACCCGTCCTTTACCTGCATGGCCCGGTCCGGTTGCCTTGGGGTGCGGGGCGGGTCGCGTCCGAAGGGACCCGCGTCGGCTCTCTCTGGTAAGAAAACACTACACTCTCATCGGATGATCAAGGGTTCCACCTTCGCGCCTTCGGCCCGGTCCGGCGAATCGGAACCGATCGGAGCTCGTGGGGCTTCGAGAGGCGAAAGGGGGGAACACCCCCGACCTGAATCCCCTGGCAGGAGAAGGAGCCGGCGTATGGTTTCGCGGATGTTCCAGAGGCGCATGGCGGTGGGAGCGATGATCCTGCTGTTCGTGGGTGTGGGGTGTTCGGGTCAGGCCGAATTCCCGAATCCTCGTTCCGTAGTCATCTTCAGTGGCGAGCGCTTGCAGCCGGACGCCGAGAGAATGGAGGAGGCGGACCGCTGGCTCCGGGACCACTTGGACGACATCGAACGGAACCCGTCGTTCCTCATCGAGCTCCACAGGGACGATCGGGTTCTGCGTCCCTGGGATGCCCTGCACATCGAAGGGGATACCGCGCGGATCGCCATGGAACGGGGAGTCGCCGATGCGGAGACTCCCTTCCTCCTTTACGCTCACTTCCGTCTCATGGCCGAGCGGAGCGAACTGGAGGAGTGGCTTCCGGAGGCTGCGGAGGCGGAAGGCTTCGAGCTCGAGCGAGCCATCGCCCAGCGGATCTCCGACGCGTGGCTTCTCGGTCGGTCCATCTACGAAACCCAGGCGTACGCTCCCCTGGACCAGCTTCTCTACAGCGCCGAGTTCGGATACCTGGAGCCGTACCTGGTTTTGGCCCAGACGGAGCGCTTCCCGGAGCTGCGGGAAGAGTGGGAGGCCGAGCGGGAGGATGAGCTGGAGGAGTTCGTGGAGTGGTTTCGGACACAGTTCGAAACGGATCCCCCCGGCCTCGAGGTGGAGGACGAAGACGACGGAGTCCGGTGACGCGGGGGAGGGGGGAGGGAGCGGTGGGTGCCGGAGTCGAAGCCCCGGCCTTGCCCGACTCTCACCTTCCGGGGAGGAACACCTTCCACTTCCGGTGAATGGGAGGCTCTCCGCCTTCCTCTGTCACATGGACATCCACCCGACCCGTTTTCTTGAGCCGGCTCTCGGACACCTTGCCGCCGAAGGTTGCGAATCCCTCCACTGTGGCGCTCCGTCGCAGCTCCCCGTCCGGAGAGGTGGCCTCCAGCCGGATCCCTCGAAGCTCCTTGGGTGAAGGAACCCGGCCTTCCTCCAGCTTCAACCGGAGTATTCGGCCACCGTGGGGGTGATCCAGGGCGTCGATGACTCGGAAGACGGTGGTTCCGCTCTGTTCTCGGGTGGCCATCTGAGATACCATGGGGCCTCGGTCGCCCATTTCGGGTCCGGATGCTTTAGTTGAACGCAGCCAAGAGTAGGCCGCCCCACCCAGGGAGTCAATGCACGGACGGGACCGGCAGCCGGATCCTTCGAGCACCGGGGGGTCGAGCCACGGAGGAACGGAAGGGGCGCCACGATCGCCTCTCGAGCTTCCCGAGGAGGAAATGCGGGAACTGGGTTACCGGGTGGTGGATCTTCTCGTGGAACGGTGGAGGGACCTTCCGGAGAAGCCTGCCTGGGTCGGTGCCTCCCCGGACCACGCAGGTGAGCTCTTCAGCCTGGACCCACCGGAAGAGGGGCGACCGTACGAGGAAGTTCTGGACGAGGCGGTGGGAGGAGCTCTGCATCATGCTGCGAGACTGGATCATCCCCGGTTTTTCGCCTTCGTCCCCTCGGCTCCCACATGGCCGGGGATCGTAGCCGAGGCGCTCACGGCGGGCTACAACGTCTTTCAGGGGACATGGTTGGAGGCTGCGGGCCCCACGAGGATGGAGCTGGCCGTCGTGGACTGGTTTCGGAGCTGGTTGGGGCTTCCTGCCGACGCCGGGGGCCTTCTCACCACGGGGGGATCCTCGGCGAACCTCATGGCCGCCGTCCTGGCGCGGGAGGCGGCCGAAGCCGGCTCGGATGGGGTGGTCTACCTGGGAGAGGAAGCGCACTCTTCCCTTTTTCGTGGGGCCCGTATCGCCGGGTTTCCGGCCCACCGGGTGCGAACGCTCCCCGTGGATGATGCCTTCCGAACCCCCCCGGAGGCGGCGCGTAGGCAGATCCGTCGGGATCGGGACGCCGGCCTGGAGCCTGCGCTTCTGACCGCCACGGCCGGAACCACCAACACCGGGTCCATCGATCCTCTGGACGAGCTGGCCGCCGTGTGTGCCGAGGAGGGGTTGTGGTTTCACGTGGACGCGGCCTACGGCGGCTTCATCTCCGTGACTCCGGAAGGGGAACGCCTCCTGACGGGGATCCAGGAGGCCGACTCGGTGACCCTGGATCCTCACAAGTGGTTTTTCCAACCGTATGAGGCGGGGTGTCTCCTCGTACGCGACGTCCCCTTTCTGGAGGAGACGTTCCGGGTGCTTCCTCCGTATCTCCAGGATGCGGAGTCCAGCCGGGGGGAGGTCAACTTCGCTGACCGGGGCGTCGAGCTCACCCGTTCCTTCCGTGCCCTCAAGATCTGGCTGTCGGTCCAGGTCCTGGGGGTGCGTGCCTTCCGTCAGGGAGTGAGCCAGGGCCTGCAACTGGCCCGCCGGGCGGAGCAATGGATCGGAGAGGCCCCCCACCTGGAAGCTTCGGCGCCGGGGGCTTTGGGCGTGGTGCCGTTCCGGTTCAACCCCCGGAACGCATCCATGACCGACGACGAGCTGGAGGCGGTGAACCGGCGTCTCCAGGAAGATCTCATGACCTCGGGCTACGCCATGGTTTCCTCCACCCGGCTCCGGGGCCGCTACACTCTTCGGCTCTGTGTCCTGGGACACCGGAGCCGCTGGGAGGATGTGAAGGGAACCTTGGCGTGGATCCAACGTCAGGGCCTCAGACTGATCGCGGGTGGAGGAGGCGGCCCGGAACCCCCGTCCGGAACCGGATCCGACGCCGAGCCCGGGCCGAGAGAGTGAGGCGAGAGGAGGAGGCCGCGGCCCGGGTCCACGGCGTCCGGCGAACCCTCCAGGCCGGACTCGTCCTTTACGCGGTGGGGTTGGGGGCCCTCTGGCTCGGCCCGGATCTTCCGGTCCTGGACCTCCTCTTCCTCCCCGGGCTCCTCTTCCTACTGCCGGCCCTCGCCGTGGCCCAGCTCCCGTTGGTGGAACAGGAAGACGAATTGGAGCGGATCCCCGCGTACCTGGCGTCGGCCTTCGGGATCCTGGTCCTCGGTCTCTTGAGCCTGGTGCTCGGCATCCGGCTGGGTGGTGTGGAGGAAATGGGGCTCGCTCCTCCGGACCCCCTCCCCCTCATCGTCTGGAGCGGGGGGCTCACCGGGGTCGGCCTCGGGCTCATGGCCCTCTTCCACCGCTTCGAATCGGCTTACGGGCGGTCGGGGAGCCCGCTCCTTCGTCATCTCATCCCCCGGACGGGCCGGGAACGGTTCGCCTTCCTCGGTCTTTCGCTGGCAGCGGGAACCGGAGAGGAGGTGGCGTACCGGGCCTATGCCTTGGTGGCACTCGGAGCCGCCGGCTTTTCCCCTTGGACGGCCGCATTGGTGGCGTCGGTCGCCTTCGGGTTTCTGCATGCCTACCAGGGACGGATCGGGATCGTCAGGACCGGGCTCCTGGGGTTCCTGCTCGCAGGTTCGTTCCTTGTCAGCGGGTCCCTGTGGCCGGCCATGGTCGCCCATTTCCTCATCGATGTCGTCGGGGGGTTGTACCTGGGGCCACGGTGGTTCCTGGAGCCGGTTGCGGCGGAGGAGAATGGTTCCTAGGAATCTGAGGGAATCAGGGGAGGGGCGCACCTGAAGTCCCTCGATCACGCCACGTTGGCGGACTGGTCCGGCATGAAGGTTGCAGGAGAGCTAGGGTGGGTTCGGCGAAACAATTCGGCCGGACCCGAAGTATGCAAGTATAGGGTTCAGGTGGATCGAACATCCCGTCATCGCAGCAGCATAGGCGAGACCGATGATACTCTACTGCAATTATGAGGAGCTGACGGCACTGAACCAGGGAGCCCGTGCCTTCCTCGACGAGGATTCCTGGGAGGAGCGGGGTGTGGCCGCCACCACCCCGTCCAGGGAGGCCGTGCAGGCCCTCGTTCCGCAGCTCGAGGGAGATGTCTCCATCGAGACCTTGCAGGAACAGAGGAAGATCCAATCGGCGGTGGAGGTCATCGTGGATCAGCTCAGGGAGGAGCTGGAGACCCGGGTTGTGACCACGCACGCGGCGGACGAGGAAGCCGTGGCGGCGTACTTCGACTTCGCCCACGCCCTGTCTGTCCTGGAGCGGGTTCGCGAGATAGGCGATGAGATGCGAGCCCTCATCGAGGTCATGACCGGAGACGAGCCCACGGCCGATCTGGAACGGGAGTTTCGTTTCCCGGATTGACATCCGAAGAGCTCGGCGGGCCTCTCCCTTCGACGGAGGTAGCCCTTCGAGCTTATCGCCAAGAGGGGCCCTGGAAGGGGGCGCTGGAGCTGGTGCCGGCGCCCCCTTCTCGTGCCCGGAAGTGGGGAGGGTATTCCATGGGGGATGATCGTTTGGAGGTGCTTCGGAAGATGCTGAAGAGGAGACCGGAGGACGCACGGCTCCGCTTCGGACTCGCCGTGGAGCTCTTGAAGGAAGAGCGGTTGGAGGAAGGGGTGCAGGAGCTCCGAGCCTATCTGGACGCGGCCGACGACGAGGGGAACGCCTGGGGACGATTGGGTGAAGCACTTCGGGCCCTGGGACGGGAGGAGGAGGCCCGGGAGGCGTACCGTACCGGGGTGGAGGCCGCTCGTCGACACGGCCACCCGACCATGGCCGAGGAGTTCGAGGAGATCTTGAGCTCCTGGGGATGAGTCCGGCCGCCTTCCCTGGCCCGGGCCCCTCGGAACCTTCCCTGGCGCGGTCCGCCCCGGACCGATAGCCTGCCATCCGTCGCGGCCCCCTGCCGCGACGGAATCGAACGGGACGGTACCTTCCCAGGAGCGGAGATGACGACGGCGCAGAAACGGGAGCGGATCCTTCACCGGCTCATCGAAGAGGAAATGCGGGAGTCCTTCCTGGACTACTCCATGAGCGTGATCGTCCAGCGGGCCCTTCCGGACGTCCGGGATGGACTCAAGCCGGTTCACCGGCGAATCCTGTACGCCATGCACGGGCTGGGGCTGCTTCCCGACCGGCCGTACAAGAAGAGCGCGTCGGTGGTGGGGGAGGTATTGGGAAAATACCACCCTCACGGGGACGTGGCCGTCTACGACGCGCTGGTGCGGATGGTCCAGGAGTTTTCCCTCCGGTACCCCCTGGTGGACGGCCAGGGGAACTTCGGATCCATCGACGGTGATTCGGCCGCCGCCTACCGATACACGGAAGCCCGTCTGGCCCCTGCGGCGTTGGAAGTTCTGGACGACCTGGAAAAGGACACGGTGGACCACGTCCCGAACTTCGACGACCGCCTCCGGGAGCCCTCGGTCCTGCCCGGACGGCTGCCCAACCTCCTGGTCAACGGAAGCAGCGGCATCGCGGTGGGGATGAGCACGAACATTCCACCTCACAACCTGAGGGAGGTGGCTTCGGCGCTCCACCTGCTCGCGGAGCGTCCGGACTGCCCGTTGGAGGAGCTCCTGGATCGTCTGCCCGGCCCGGATTTCCCCACCGGCGGCTTCATCGTGGGCGAAGAGGGGATCCGGGAGCTCTACTCCACCGGCCGAGGGAGGCTCGTAGTCCGGGCTCGTGTGGTGAAGGAGGCCCTTCGCGGTGGTCGGGAACAGCTTGTGGTTACGGAGCTCCCGTATACGGTGTCCAAGACCCGCATCATCGATCAGATCGTTTCCGTTTCACGGAAGGGTGCCCTGGACGAAGTCACGGAGGTGAGGGACGAGTCGGACAGAGACGGCGTGCGGCTCGTCCTGGAGCTCAAGCGGGGGGCCAACGCCCAGAAGGTTCTCGGCACCCTCTTCAAGAAGACGTACCTCCAGACCACGTTCGGCGGAATCCTTCTCGCGTTGGACGGAGGAGAGCCCCGCGAGTTCACTCTGAAGGGCTTGTTGGAGAGCTACCGGGACCACCGGCTCCAGGTGGTTCGGCGTCGCTCCCAGCACGATCTGGCGAAGGCGGAAGCCGAGCTCCACGTGGTGGAAGGCCTCCTCACTGCGCTGGCCGCCTTGGATGACGTCATCGAGATCATCCGAAGCGCCCGGGACCGGGAGGCGGCGGCGCAGGGGCTGCGAGATCGCTTCGAGCTGAGCGCTGAACAGGCCGATGCGATCCTGAACATGAGGCTCGCCAGGCTCACGGCCCTGGAGCGGGAGGAGTTGGCGGAGCGTCGGCAGGAGCTCCAGGGAATCATCGACGAGCTTCGGGAGCTCCTGGCCAGCGAGACGCTCCAGCTTCAGGTGGTGTTGGAAGAGTTGGACCGGGCCGTGGAGGAGTTCGGTGACGAACGAAGGACCGTGATCCTGCCTGAGGGAGAGGAGGTGGAAGCGCCTCTGGAGGGGCAGGAGGCGGACGAAGAGGTGGTGGTCACGGTGAGCCATCAGGGATTCGTGAAGCGGATCCCCATGTACCTCTACCGGAGACGGGTGTCCCGGGGGTACGCGTTGGCCGCCATGGAGGACTACGAGGACGACTTCCTGGAGCGCGTCTTCGTCGCCCGGAGCACCGGGTGGGTATTGGCCTTCACCGGGGCCGGACATGTCCATTTCCTCTCGGTTCTGGATATCCCCGAAAGCAGCCGGAAGTCCAGAGGCCAGTCGTGCTACGCCCTGGTGGGAGGGGACCGGAGCGATCCCATCGTCTCCCTCGTTCCCGTGGAGGACCTGGAGACGGATGGGTACCTGGTCTTCGTCTCCGAGCAAGGCACGGTGAAGCGTACCCCCCTGGAGGAGTTCTCCCGGCCCCGGGCCGGGGGGATCATCGCCGCCGGGGTGAAGGAGGGGGACAGGATCCTGGATGTGGCCCTTTCCGATGGGCGCGCCGAACTCATGCTGCTGACGCGCCACGGGCGGGCCATCCGGTTCCGGGAGGAGGACGTATCCGTCATGGGTCGGACCGCCCGGGGGGTGAAGGGGCTGGACTTGAAGGAGGGGGACCGGGTGGTGGGGGTCGTTCCCCTCCGCCGGGAGGCGTGGATCCTCACCGTCTCCGAGGACGGAATGGGGAAGCGGACCGAGGTGAGCGAGTTTCCCCTCCAGAAGAGGGGGGGGCTCGGGACCTTGGCCGTACCCTCCGAAGGACCGTCGGCACCGCTGGTGGGAGCTCTGGAGGTTCTCGAAGGAGATGAGATCATGGTGATCACCGGGGGGGGCACGGTCCACCGCAAGGGCTCGCACGAGGTGCCCGCACAGGGACGGAGGACCCGGGGCTCGAGGCTCGTTCCCTTGGACTCCGGGGATCGGGTGGTGGAAGTGACGCGCGGGACCGGGGAAGCGGGAGCCCGCTCCGGAGCCTCCAGTGGGAACGTGGAGGCGGAGGCCGCCAGCTCCGTGGGCTCCTCGCCGGACGAGGGCCGGGCCGGTGACCATGAAGGGTCGGAGGACGAACGCGAGAACGGGCCCGAGGACGGCGAGGACCGAGGTCAGCTCGAGCTGATGACCGAATGAAGAGTTGTGAAGTGAGCCGCGGTTGGTCCTCCGGGAGCACGAGGGCCCTGGTCCTGGGAGGAGGGACCCAGGGGTCCGCCGCAGCCCTGGGGCTGGCACGGAGGAGTGAGGTGACCGAGGTGGTGGTGGCCGACCGGAGCCGGGGAGCGGTTCCATCGTTTCTCGAACCGTTCCTGGGTGACAAGCTGCGCACCGTGGCCCTGGACGCTTCGGACGAGGCGGCGGTGCGCCGCGCCATGGCCGGCGCCGACGTGGTTCTATGCGCCCTTCCCTATTACCTGAACCTGCCCATGAGCCGCCTGGCCGCGGAGACGGGGGTGCATTTCTGCGATCTGGGAGGGAACACGGAGACCGTCGAGAGACAAAGGGAGTTGGACGGGGAGGCTCGGGAGCGAGGAATCAGCATCGTCCCCGATTGCGGTTTGGCTCCGGGAACGGTGAACGTCCTGGCCCAGGCGGGAATCGACGCGGTGGGCGAGCCCGACAGCGTTCGGATGTGGGTGGGGGGATTGCCCCGGACCCCCCGGCCTCCCTTGAACTATCAGGTCGTCTACTCCCTGGAGGGGGTTCTCGACTATTACACCACCCCGGCCCTCATCCTTCGGGACGGACGCCTCACCGAGGTGGCCGCCCTGAGTGGTCTCGAGACCCTGGAATTCCCCGATCCGTTGGGAAGCCTGGAAGCCTTCTACACGGCCGGAGGAGCCTCCACCATGCCCCGGCGTTACGAGGGACGTATTCGCACGCTCGAATACAAGACCCTACGCTACCCGGGCCACGCGCAGATCATGGCTGCGATCCGTGATCTGGGCCTACTTGATCCCGAGCCGGTGGAGGTGGACGGGGTCCGGGTTTCCCCACGGCGCCTGTTCATCGAGCAGGCGTCACCGCGCCTCCAAGATCCGGGCGGTGCCGACATGGTGGCCCTTCGTGTGGAGGTTCGCGCCGCGCCAGGAGATGGGAATGCCCCAGGGGTTTCTTTCGAGCTGGTGGATTCCCCCGACCCGGAGGAGGGGCTGAGCGCCATGATGCGCTGCACCGGCTTCAGTCTGGCGGCGGTGGCTCTTCTACAGCTCGGTGGGCAGGTTCGCCCCGGCGTAGGAACCCCCGACGAGGCCGTACCGGCCCGACCGTACCTGGATCACCTGGAGCAAGCGGGGCTTCGGGTTCGACGCCGCACGCTCCCCTGACCCGTTACCCGGTCGCCTTCGGTGGCCCGGGAGAACGGAGTCGGAGGGTGGGTCAGCGGCGTTCAGCGTCTCCGAGAAGGTCGGTGAGGATCCGGTAGGTGAGACCCCAAACCTTCTCTCCCTGGATCTCGAACGCGGGGAAGCGCTTGCGGACGCCGTCCTCGAAGACGAGCTCCAGCCGTCCCCGGGCTTCGGGGTCCCGGAACCGGGACAATGGGACCCAATGGATCCGCGCGATCTCGGGCGAGTTGACCCGTGCGCCCACCGATCGTGGCACGGAAAAGACGAAGGGGGCGATCTGGACCCGGGGAATCCGGCTTCCCAGGGGCTCCACCACCGGGAGCATCCCCAGGCTTTCTCGGCCTGGATCCAGGGAAAGGGCGGTCTCCTCGGCCGTTTCCCTTACGGCGGTGTGGAGGAGAGAGGGGTCGTCGTGGTCCCGGCGGCCCCCGGGGAGGGCCATGTGTCCGGACCAGGGGTCTTCCTCGCAGGTGGCTCGTTTGACCAGGAGGAGCTCCGGCTCGGGACCGCTCCGCAGGATGACCGAGACGGCCGCCTGCGCCGCCCCCTCCGGCGCCCGGGGGTCGTCCGTCGGCCCCGCATACAGGCGGAGTCGTGCTCGGAGGTCGGGAACCATCCGGGCCACATGGGGACATTTGAGGGGTCCAGGTGAGGTCATGACACAACCTCTACACGCGGCCCCCCGCGGGGGTGCCGAGTCGAGACGGCCGAGCTCCGGTCGGGGCCCCCGGGCTCGGCCCGGCGCGGCGACACTTCCCTCCGGCCGGGGCCCGACTCAGTCCGGAAGGGCTACACGCCGGTCCGGTCGGGTCCCCAGATGAGCTTGTGCAGCTGGGGTTGGAACCGCACAGGAAGGCGGTCCTCCAGGATCCATTCGGCCAGCTTCTCCCACTCCAGCTCACCCCATACCGGTGAGAAGAGGATCGCCTGGAGGGAGCCCCGGCGGACCCGTTCGTCGAGGCCTCGGTCCCGGAGTGTGTTCCGGGCCCACTCGTAGTCCTCCCGGTGGGAGAGGACGAACTTCACTTCGTCCCGATTCGTCAGATGCTCCAGGTTTTCCCAGCGGTTCCGCCCCACCTCTCCGGAGCCGGGGCACTTCAGATCCATGATCTTGTGGACGCGAGGGTCCAGCGGGGCCACGTCCTCCGATCCGGAGGTCTCCACCAGCACCGTGTAGCCCTCCTCCACCAGTTGGTGGGCCAAGGTGAAGGCGCTTCGGTGGATGAGGGGCTCGCCGCCGGTGATCTCGACCAGTGGGCAGGCCAGCTCCCGTACCCGGCCGAGGATTTCCCGGAGGGTCATGCGGGTTCCCCCGTGGAACGAGTACTCCGTATCGCACCAGACGCACCGCAGGGGGCAGCCGGTGAGCCGGACGAAGGTGCACGGAGCCCCTGCCCAGGTGGACTCACCCTGGATCGAATGGAAGATCTCCGTGACCCTGAGGAAGCCTTCACCCTCCGCGGGCCCGTCGGAAGGCCCAGGTTCGGGGGCGGTGGCTTCCCTTCCGCCGGACTCCTCGCTCCGGTCGCTCAACGGTCTCCTCCAGTGGAGTCCTTCCCTCGCACGCCTCTGCGGCCCGGCCAGAGGGCGCCCAAGGGCGATTCCTTCAGGACGTTCCGGGCCAGGAAGAGAACGTTTTCCGGGCGCTCGCCCAGACGTCGCATCAGGTAGGGGTACCACATCTCACCGAAGGGTATGTACACCCGCACCGGGTGCCCGGCCCCGAAGAGCTCTTCCTGGAGGTCCCGTCGCACCCCGAACAGAAGCTGGAACTCGTAGCTCGTGTGCTCCCTTCCCGCCTTCCGGGCCTTGGCCCGGGCGGCCCGGATCAGACCTTCGTCGTGGGTGGCGATTGCGGGGTACTCTCCGTCCGTCAGGAGCCAACCCATGAGCTCCACGAAGCTCCTCCGGATCCGCCTGGCCGATTGATGCGCGACCCGGGCCGGCTCCGTGTACGCTCCCTTGCAAAGCCGGACCTTGGCGCCGAGCTCGATCATCCGCCGCACGTCCCCGGCGCTTCGCTTCAGGGCCGCCTGGAGCACGATGCCGATGTTCCGCCGTCCTT
>SKSR01000316.1 GCA_007122885.1 Gemmatimonadota bacterium | reverse complement strand
GAGCCGAACGCTTCGTTCAGCACCACGGCAAAATCGAGGAAGTCGCCCACGAAGGTCGCGGCCCGCTCCTCCGGGACGCCCCCGTCGTTCTCCATTGCGGCCTCGTTCAAGGCATGGACCTCCTTCTTGAACCGGTCCATGGTCTCGCTCACCTCCCCCCACGGCCCGTGCTCCGCCCGGCTGAGCGCGTCCGTGCCCGTCTCCACCGCGAGCCGCCGGTTCGCCGCCCGGAGACGCCGGGACACCAATGTGGCGAGGCCCCGATGGAGCCGCCCGGCGAACCCCGGATCCTCCCGGCACCGGTCGTGGAGCAGAGCGTGCGGAACGACCAGCGTCTCGGTCCGCTCCGCCGCCGTCACCGATTCGGTGGCGGGCACCTCTTCGAGGAACGACATCTCCCCCACCAGATCCCCCGGTCCGAGCACCGCGAGCGGAGCCTCGGCCTCGGGAGCGGATACATGGAGTAGACCCTGAAGAACCAAGTGGATCGCGTCGACCGACTCCCCTGCCTGGATGAGCGTCTCTCCGGCGCTGGCGCGGCGCTCCGTCGCGTTCGCGAAGAGCCACTCGACGTCGGCCTCGCTCAGCTCACTCAGCAGTTGGATGGACTGTTTGAGCATTTGGTCCCTCGGGTCCGGGATGGAGGTCGTTCCCGCCCGCGACGCCGTCGTGCGGCGCCGCGACTTCGCCTGGGCTGAGCGGGGGATTGTGGGCAAGGTCGTCGATCCCAGGGCACCGTGCCAGTCCCCCGCTCCGGCCGAACCGGCGGCCGGTCCGGATCCGCGGACCGCGCCTCATCAGCACTCGGGATCGCGGCCTCGCTCGGCCTCCTCGAGCACGGAAACGGCCGTCCGGTACCCGATCTCGATGACCTCGTCCATGGCGTCCCAGTCCAGCAGACGATACCCCTCCAGGGGCGGCCGGAAGACGAGGTCGGCGGCCTCCTTTCCCTTCATTCCCGAATCCTGGGCGGGGAGGGAAACGGTGCGGAGGAGCATGCTGCCGATGGTCGGTATCCGGAGGGGCTCGCCGAAGGGGTTCAGCCGGGACAGGAGGTACCGCCAGGGCGACGTCATGTCCGAGTAGTCCTGGTCCAGGGCCAGCTCCTCCTCCGGCGACACGCTCACCGCGTAGACCGGCCCCCGGCCCTGGGCGCGCATCACGCCCGTCGGCAGGTTGTCGAGGACCCCGCCGTCCACGAGGACTTCCCGGTCGTGGAAGACGGCGGGCCCCAACCCGGGGACGGCCATGCTCGCCCGCACCCACCGGCGGATGAGGCCGGAGCGGTGCACGACCCGCTCCCCCCGGGTCAGGTTCGTCGAGGTGCAGAAGAAGCTCCGGGGAAGATCTTCGATCCGCCGTTCCCCGAAGAGGGTACCGAGGGCCCCGACGTACCGGCGGCCGCGCAGGACGCTGTGCACCGGAAGGGTATAGTCGTTGAGGGACCCCCGCTCGATGAACACACGGCGGTTCTCCTCCCGCATGCGCTCCGGGCTCCACCCCGAGGCGTACTGGGCGCCGATCATGGCTCCGACGCTGCTCCCTCCCACGAGATCGAGGGGGATGCCCGCTTCACCGAGCGCCCGGATCGCCCCGATGTGGGCCCACCCACGGGCCCCTCCACCGCCGAGAACGAGCCCCAGCGCCTCCCCCGCCAGGAGGCGGGCGAGGCGGGCGAAGTCGTCGTCCCGGTCCAGGTCCACATGATGGTGCTCGTCGGGCTCCACCCAGGAGCGCCACCGTTCCGTGCCGGTGGGGAGACCCGTGGCCGACCTGCGGAGGAGGACGAGCTCCCGGGCGGGCCCGACCATCTCCCCGCCCACCCGCGTGGCCTTCAGCAAGTCGGGGTCGGGAGGCCGGGCCTCCTCCAGGGAGCCCACGATCAGGATCGTGTCCGCCTGCCCGGCGCAGAGCCGGGTCCAGGGGGTCGGGGTCGCGTCCGCTTCGTAGAGGAGGGCGCCGTACCTGAGCTCCATGTCGTGGAGCCAGCCCAGAAACCCGGGGTCGTCGGGGTTGTCGGGGTCGGCCCCTCCCCGCAGGTCGCCCAGCCGCTCCGAGCTCAGGTGGAGCAGGGGGTGATGCGCCTCCAGCGCCTGAGCGAGGCGCCGGGTGAAGGACGTCACCGGAACCTCCGGATGGGTGGGCACCACGGCGATCGTGGTGGGCCGTCCCGGTTGCCGAGGACTGAGAGTCCGGCGGTACCGGTCCACGATGAGCCGGGTGAGCTCGAGGGTGACCGCCGGATGGTGCTCTACGAGACGCTGGAACCCGTCGCTTCCCAGGCGGACCAGCTCGATGGGGCGGACCGCACAGACGGTGGCCGAGCGGGCCTCGTCGGTGAGCACGGCCATTTCCCCCACCGCCTCGCCCCGGCCGATCTCCCCGAGCACGGTGGGCTGGTCCCCCCCGTCGTCCAGAAGAGCCCGCAACCTCCCGTAGACGGGCATATAGAGGGCGTCTCCCGGATCGCCGGCTCGGAAGAGGACCTGGCCGGCGTCCAAGCGCACCCGACTGAGCTGCGCCTTCAGGGCCGGGGGCGGGTCCTCGACCAGGACGTGGAAAAGGGACGGGGCAGCGCTCCCGGCCGAGGTCCTGGCTCGAGTTGAGTTGGGAGGACGGGCCATGGTTCCTCACGCCAAGGGGACCGGCGAACGGCGCAGCGGCGGGCCCGCCTTCAACCCATCGGGTGGGCTTCGAGTATGGCCGACCGCCCGCCCCCGAGCAAGCGCGCCGATCGGGTCACGGGGATGTCCTCCTCCGTTCGGGCAGTCGGGCCCAGGGGCGAATCTGGTCCCAGGGGCGTAGGTCCCGTTATTGTGGGCTATTCGGCCCCGCCCTCGACCCGGGGCGGGGCTCATGGCAGGAGTTCGACTCGGGCGGAGGAGGGCGATGCCGTGAAGGCGTTCATCCCGCTGGCGGGCAACGCGCTCGTGGCCTGCCTCCTGATGCTCTCCAGCCAGGAGTCCCCGGGGCAGCAGCCCGACGGCCCATGGGGAGGGGTGGATGGGACGGTGTCAGCCACCGGCACGATCGAGGGTGTGGTCCGGACACCGGACCGCCCGGCCCGGCGGGTGGCCCAGCGCTACCCCACCCACGTCCCAGAGGGGCCTCGGGAGGAACAGGCCGTACCCGCCGTCGTCCACCTTGAAGGCCCGGTCCAGGCCGACGCCAGCGAAGACCCCGCCCGCGAGATCGTCCAGCGGGACTCCACCTTCGTGCCCCCTCTCGTCGTGGTGCCCGTGGGCGGCACGGTGGCCTTCCCCAACGATGACCCCTTCTTCCATAACGTTTTCTCCTACTCGCGGCCGGCCCGGTTCGACCTGGGCCGATACCACCAGGGGGAGTCGAAGGGGGTGACGTTCCAGGAGCCGGGATACGTCAAGGTCTTCTGCGAGATCCACGATCAGATGCGGGCCGCGGTCCTCGTCGTGGAGAATCCGTTCCATGCCCAGGTGGACGAGGACGGCCACTTCACCCTCACGGGGGTCCCCCCCGGCACGCACACCCTTAAGGTCACCGACTTCGACCACGGAACCCGGGCGATGGATGTGGACGTCCCTTCGGGAGGGACGGTCCAGGTCGAGGTGGAGCTCGAGGGCTGACCCACCGTGTTCCCTCCGCGCCTGACGTTCCGCGGCAAGATTCTACTCGCCCTCGTCGGAACCGTGCTCCTGCTGGTGGGAACGAGCCTCCTCGTGGTCCGGCACCAGACCCAGCGGCAGGTGGCCGAGCAGGTGGACCGGGCCGTCCGGCAGGCCGAGCGGGCCTTCCAGGAGGTGGAGGGGCTCCGCAACGAGGAGCTGGAACGCTACGGGCGCCGGTTCACCGAGTCCATACGGCTTCCCGCCGCCATGGACGCGGCCCTGGAGGCCGACGACCCCGATGTCCTGGCCGAAGCGGCCGAGTACGAGCTCACCCTGGCGGGCATGGACCGGGGCCTCGTCGTCTTCTCCGACGTCGAAGAACGGCCCCTGGTGGCCATCCGGGACGGGCGCGCAGCCCCCGCCGGGGACGCGGTCGACCCGGCCCCCCTGGTTCGCACCTTCCTGGAGGGAGAGGATGCCCGGCTTACCGGCTACCACCTGACGGACGGCACCCTTTACACGGTCCACGTCTATCCCATCATCCTCTTCGACCGTCTCCTGGGAGCGGTCACGCTCGGGTTCCCCTTCGACGAGGATGTGGCGCACCGCCTCGGTGAGGTGGTGGACGCCGAGATCTGCTTCGCCGTGGCGGGCCGCTGTGTGGCGGGCACGGAGGCCTTCAGGAACGACGGCTTCTCCGGCGCCATTCCGGACCCGAACGCCCCCGAAGAGGTCGCGACCACCGAGCACGAGGGGGAGCGTTGGGCGGTGGCGGCGGGTCCCCTCCCAGCCGGCGCGGGCCCCGAGGTGCGGCAGATCCTGGCCGTGCCCCTGGAGCACGTCCTCCTGCCCTTCGACCGGATCCAGGCAGCGGTCTGGATCGTGGGGCTGGCCGCCCTGGCCCTCGCCCTCCTCCTCGGGGCCGTTCTCTCCCGGGGGCTCGCGAGCCCGATTCGCACCCTGGTGGGCGCTACGGAGCGGGTCCGCAGGGGGGAGTACGATTTCCGGGTCGATGTGGCGTCGCAGGACGAGCTGGGCACCCTGGGAGACGCCTTCAACGAGATGCTCCGGGACCTGGCTCTGAAGGAGAAGTACCGGGGCGTGCTGGACAAAGTGGTCTCGCGGGACGTGGCGGAGGAAATGCTCAAGGGCGAGATCCGGCTGGGAGGCGAAGTACGGGAGGCCACGACCCTTTTCGCCGACATCCGCGGGTTCACGTCGCTCTCGGAGGGGCTCGACCCCACCGAGGTGGTCTCGATGCTGAACGAATGGTTCGATCGGGTGGCCGCTGCGGTGGAAGCGGAAAGGGGCGTGGTGGACAAATTCCTGGGGGACGGCGTGATGGCGGTCTTCGGCGCTCCCCTGGCCCAGGAGGATCATCCCCTTCGGGCCGTGCGCGCCGCTCTCCGGATGCGCCAGGAGCTCGAGGAGCTCAACCGCCGACGGGAGGAACGGGGAGCCGCTCCCCTGGAGGCGGGAATCGGGATCGCCACCGGACGCATGGTGGCGGGCAACACCGGCTCCCAGGACCGGCTCAACTACACCGTGCTGGGGGAACCGGTGAACCTGGCCGCCCGCCTCTGTTCCGAGGCCGGGCCCGGGGAGATCCTCATCAGCGAGGCCACGCGGAGGAGCGTCGGAGAGGAGGCCCACGCCCTCGAGCAACCACCCCGGCGGCTGAAGGGCCTCTCCTACGAGGTGCGCCCCTGGCTCGTGCGGAGCCTGGCGTCAGGGGTCTCCGGTCTCCTGATGGCGGGGCTGGGGCTCACCTCGCCGGTGGAGGGGCAGCGACTAGTGCCCGATCCGCCCACCCTTCAGGAGCTCGGTGTGGAGTACATTTC
>SKSR01000109.1 GCA_007122885.1 Gemmatimonadota bacterium | reverse complement strand
GGGCACTTTGGTCACCTGATCCAGTTCCGGAGCGATCCATTTCCGGTAGTTCCGGTAGGGTCGAAATAGGCGCTCCAGCACCCGGTAGAGTGGTACGTCGTGGTTGCCGGGGGTTACGACTCGAGGAAGACCCTCGGGGAGCCGTTCCAGGAACTCGGCGGCCTCCCGATACTCCCGGACCTTGGCCCTCTGGGTGAAATCACCGGACAGGACCAGGAGATCGGGCGCCACCGCCCGAACGGAACCCAGAAAGGCTTCCGCCGCGTCGGGGTCGTGGGGCTTTCCGAAGTGAAGGTCGGATCCGTGAAGGATCGTGAGCATGGGTCCTCTTAGTGCCCGGTCCATCGGTGGCCGGGGATACCGCCAGGAACCCGGCCACACACCGACGGAAGAATCCGTCAGATCCGGAGACCGGGAAAGGGAAGGGATGCGTCCGCATTCAGATCCAGACCCGCAGTTCTCCCTTCCTGAAGATGAAAGTAGCCGGCTCGAGCGACCATGGCCGCGTTGTCGAGCGAGAGGCGGGGAGAGGCTCGAAACACCTTCCCGCCGTCGTGCAGCCGTCCCGCCATGGCCTGTCTGAGGCGGGTGTTGGCCGAAACCCCTCCCCCAAGGAGCACCCGCGAGCATCCTGTCGCTTCAACGGCCCGCAAGGTCTTCAAAACCAGGACATCCACCGCAGCCTCCTGGAATCCAGCGGCCAGGTGTGGGAGCTCCCGCTCCAGGTCACCCGCCACGCGAACCTCCTGAGCCCGTCCCGCCACGGCGGTCTTCAGCCCGCTGAAGGAGAAGTCGTAGTACTCGGGATCCTGCGGCCCGTGGTCCGACCTCAGCATGGGCCGGGGAAATCGGTGCCGCGATGGGTCCCCCTGGACCGCCGCCTTCTCCACCGAAGGCCCTCCCGGATAAGGGAGACCCAGGAGCTTGGCCACCTTGTCGAAGGCTTCACCGGCCGCGTCGTCCCGGGTCTTGCCCAGAAGCCGGTACTCCCCCCACGCCGAGGCATGGATCAGAAGTGTGTGGCCTCCGGAGACCAAGAGTCCCACAAAGGGAGGCTGGGCCTCCGGATCATCCAGAGCCGGTCCGAAGAGGTGCGCCTCCATATGATGGACGCCCACCAAGGGTCTGTCCAAGGCCAGGGCGGCGGCTTTCGTCCACGAGACGCCTACGAGGAGCGCCCCGATGAGACCGGGGCCAGCCGTCACCGCAAAGGCGTCCACGTCTTCCAATCCCATTCCCGCCTCTCCGCAGGTTCGGGCGACCACGTCGTCCAGGACCTGCAGGTGCGCCCGCGCCGCCAACTCCGGCACCACACCACCGTAAAGCTCGTGAACGTCCTGAGACAGGATGACGTGCCCCAGGATCCGGTCCCCTCGGAGGAGGGCCGCCGACGTCTCGTCGCAGCTCGTTTCGATACCCATGATGACGGGTGCACTCACGTTTCCGGCCTCGGACGAAGGGTCACACTGTCCTGGGACGGAACCCCCCGAACCAGGGGGGGAATCCCTTCCACCGTAATCGGAACCCGAAGCTCCTCCGGCACGGGCTCCCGTTCCTCCTCCTCCGGAGGGACGCCTCCGTCCTCCTCGGCACCCTCCACATCCCCTTCCGCGCCTTCACCGGACCCTTGGAACATCCATTCCCCCTCCGCCAGGCCCGATCCAGGAAAGAGCCCCTCCACCTGGGCGACGGCGCTCAGAGTGGTGGGATCCAGACCTTCCACGAGGGAGCGGGCTCCCGTCAGGGTGACGGTGAGGTTCGAGGGAAGTACCTCGACGCCGTTCTCCGCGAAGGGAGACCGGAGGACCACGGGAATCCCGCTCACCACACGCTCCACTTCCGACTCCACCGGGAAGCTCACCGAAACGCCCGCCGGCGCCACCTCCAACCCCTCCAGCGCGGACGTGTCCACGGAGACCATCCGGGCGTCGGCCGAATCGACGCTCCCCAGATCGACCACCTCCAAAGGGACGGAGTCCATCTGCGCCAGTCGGTCGGCGGGCCCGGCGATCTGGACTCCCGAGGGTTCCACCCGGGGCGGCCCGGCCAGAGCGAGACCGGCTGGCAGAGTCCCCCTGGTCCGAACGGAGGCCGGAAGGGAGAGGCGTTGCATGGCTTCGAAGCTCAGCCGGATGGAAGGGGGCTGGATGTCCTCCACCGTGACCCCGGGGCGATCCTGGATCCGAACCCATTGGTTCTGGAGGGTCACGGTCGTGTCCCCGCTCACGACCCGGTCCACCGGGATCACGATGGACGGCCGGTCCATGGCCATGCGGAGAAGCTCCCGAGACGGACCCGCGAAGCGCACCCGAACGGAGGTCGGCAAGGGATCACCAGCCATGGCCCAATCCGGATCGGTGAGCTCCACCCGCACCGGTATGTTGGACATGTCATGCCGGTCCGGGGACTCGACGCGGACCGAAATCCAAAGGAGGAGGGCCAGAGCCAGAGCGGAGAGCTTGAGCGTCCAGTTGTGGGCCAGGAGGCGGGCAAAAAGGCTCACCGGCCCAACCTCACCCTTCCAGGAGGCGCCGAATGAAGTCTACGTACTGCGGGGCGTCCCATTGGGCCTCACCGGAGACCTTTCGGTAGATGATACCGTCCCTACCGATGACGAACGACTCGGGAACGCCTGTAGTTTGATAGATCCTCTGGATTCGCTGCTCGGGGTCGTGAAGGATCGGAAAGGTGAGTCCCAGATCATCGGCGAATGCCCAGACGTTTCCCCCGGGATTCCCTGCCGGATCCCTCTGGCCCCGTTGGGCGTCCACGCTCACCGCCACGATCTCGAAGTTCTCGTCCTCCAGTTCCTCGTACAGCCTTTGCATGGATGGCATTTCCTCCACGCAGGGCGGGCACCACGTGGCCCAAACGTTCAGAAGGACCACATGGTCTTCGAAGTCCGAGAGGCCGACTCGGTCGCCCTCCCGGTCCATGGCGTAGAACTCCGGCGCGGGACTGCCGGGGCCCACGGGATTGAAATGGTCCCGTTTGACCCAGGCCATGGCCACGACGACCACGAGTCCCAAAACGGCTACTACGTAGGGAAATTTCGACTTTTTCTTCTTCATCTCGGTCTCCAGCGCCGATGGCGGCGCCTCCGTCACGATCCACTGCCGGATCGAGAAAAGCGGCCTCGGGCGCAGGGAGCCGGTCACGGAAACCGGATCCGACTCCACCACGGGCCTCGTGGGCCTCACCCTGCGTTTAATCGTACGGGCGCGCCGGGGGCCGAGTTCCCCGCCCCTGCTAGCCGCCCACCACCAGCCGGACCGCCGTCCCCAGCTCCACCTCCACATCCGCTTCCGGATCCTGTTCCACCACCTCTCCATTCGCCGGCCCGGATTGGGACCGGGCCTCCACCTCCCCCACGACGAGTCCCAGGGAGTCCAGGATCGCAAGGGCTTCGTCTCGATCGAGCCCAAGGAGATCGGGCATATCCACGAGAGGAGGCCCAAGGCTTACATCCAGGGTCACCTCCTCCGGGAGTGTGACGCTGCTGCCGGCGTCCGGGCTCAGGGCCAGAACCCGTCCCCTGGGCAGGTTCGACTCCACCGAGTCGACGGCCACGGTGAATCCGCTCCCCTCCAGGATCGTCCGGGCCCGGTCCGCCCGGAGCCCCTCGACCTCCGGAACGGGGCGCGTTTCCGGCCCCAGGCTCACCGTGAGCCGGATCTCTCCTCCGGGGACGGAGAGCTGGCCGGGCAAGGGGCTTTGCCCGACCACCCTACCTTCCTCCACGTCCGGATGGCGCATGGAATCCACCAGGCCCAACTCCAGACCCATGTCCGACAGGGCCGAGGACGCCTCCTGGGCCGTCAAGCCCTGGAGATCGGGGACCTGATGGAAGCCGGGGCCGGCTTCCGGCGAAGGGAAGAGCACCTGTGTGGCGAACAGGTACCCGCCACCCAATCCGGCGCCGGCGATCACCAGAATGAGTATGGCCCTTCGCCGGAGCGCCGGGTCATTGGATCGGGCCCCTCGCTTCCGAGACGTGGGAGAGTCCCCTCCCTTCGACGGTCGTCCCCGCCGCCGCTTCATCGATCCCCCGAGCTTCATCCATTCCTCCTGAGACGAGCCGCAAAGGCTCCGTCGAACCCACCCCTATGCGGAAGGAGATGGAGCCACCCATCCCGATCCCTGTACCGGTCGGGAACATTCGAACCCGGATCCGGACGAAACGTCGGGTGATCCCGGAGGAAGGCCTCCACCTGCCTTTCGTTCTCTTCTCGTTCCATGGTACACGTAGAGTACACCAGAAGTCCCCCGGGTGGCACCATTCCGGCCGCTCCCTTCAGGATCCGAGCCTGGACGGCCGCCAGGGACGAGATATCCTCCGGCTCGAGGCGCCATCGAGCGTCCGGGTGCCGGGCGAGGGTGCCGGTCCCGGTGCAGGGCACATCCAGGAGCACCGCATCCACTTCCCGGAAGGGGGACGCCTCCGCCAAAGCCGCCACGAGTACCAGCGGGAGCCCCAGACGTCGGCTTCCCTCACGAACGAGGCGGAGTCGCGCCAGAGAGCGGTCCGCCGCCAAGACTCGCAGGCCCGACCCGGCCATGGCCAGGGCCTTCCCGCCCGGCGCCGCGCAAAGATCCGCCACCCGCGCTCCGGCGGGAAAGGCCGCATATTCCGTCACCAGGGCCGCCGCAGGATCCTGGACGATGCCCTCCACCCACTCCACCAGGTCTCCTGGGCTCCCTCCTCCATCCACACGGATGCACATCTCCGCATGCGGCACCACCTGCGCATCGACCCCCCGGGCCCGAAGGCGGTCCATGGCCTCGTCCACCGTGATCCGGAGAGGACGAAGATAGAGAGGCGGCGGCCGATTGTTCGCATCCACCAGCTCACGGACCTGCTCAGGTGACCAGCGCTCCAACCATCGCTCCACCAGCCACCGGGGGTGGGAGCCCCAGGTGCTCAGAAGTCCGGCCGGATCCTCCTGGAAGGATGGAAAGATATCCGAGGTCTCACCGGCCCGGGCGAGAGCTCTCAAAACCCCGTTTACGAGGGATGCCCCCCTTCGGCCTCCCACCTCCCGGGCCTGCGCTGCCGCCTGGGACACGGCGGCGTATGCAGGGACCTCCATGTACAGGAGCTCATAGGCGCCGAGGCGGAGAAGGTCCAGAAGGGGGGGCGCCACACTGGCCACCCCCCGATGGAGCTGGTGGTCGAGGAGGTGATCGATCCTGCCCCGAAGCCGGACCGTGCCGTAGACGAGCTCCTGCAGGCGGGGAGCCTGCCCCGGGGGAAGCTCCCGGGCGGCCTGCCCGAACGACAGATCCAGCCGCCTCCCACGACCTACCTCCCGCAGGATCCGGAGGGCCAACCGCCGGGCCGGAGTAGCCGATGTGGCCCGGCTCAGTCGAGCATTCCCTCGGCGGGGGAGGACGGGACCGCGAACTCCCGGGACGGCATCCGCCCGGCCAGGAAGGCGTCCCGCCCGGCCTGCACGGCCCGCCTCATGGCTCGGGCCATCCGGACCGGATTCCCCGCTGTGGCGATAGCCGTGTTCATGAGCACCCCGTCCACACCCTGCTCCATGGTTTCGCACGCATCCGACGCGGTTCCGACCCCGGCGTCGACGATCACGGGCACCTCCAGGCGCCGCTTGATCTCCCGAATGTAATACGGGTTCACCAGGCCCAGCCCGCTCCCGATGGGGCTCGCCAAGGGCATGACGGAGGTGCAGCCCACGTCCTCCAACCTCAGGGCCGTCACCACATCGTCGTTCGTGTAGGCCAGGACCTTGAACCCCTCGTCCACCAGGACCCGGGCCGCTTCAAGGGTGGCCGGAATGTCCGGAAGGAGAGTCACCTCGTCGCCGATGACCTCCAACTTCACCCACTCGTTGAACCCCGCCGCCCGGGCCAGGCGCGCGTACCGGATCGCTTCCTCGGCCGAGTAACATCCGGCTGTGTTGGACAGCAGGAAGAACTCGTCCGGATCAAGATGATGCAGGATTCCCTCCTCCCGGGAACGATCCAGATCCACCCTTCGGACCGCTACCGTCACCATCTCCGCCCCGCTGGCCCGGATCGCCTCCACCATCGTGGCGTTGTCGGGGTACTTTCCGGTCCCCAGGATCAGCCTGGAGGAGAACTCCCGGTCTCCGATCCGGAACGGAAGGTCCGGGGTCTTCGTCGTTTCCTGCCTGCCGCTCATGGATCCCTCCACCTTCTGAGTCTCCTCCCCGGGTCACGCCCCCGCTCCTGACCTTCGGACTCCGAGGGCCATCGAACCCCGTCCTCCCGCTCGCTCATCCACCCCCGACGAAGTGGACGAGCTCCAAGCGGTCGCCCGTCTCCACCTCCGTCCCGCCGTACCGGTCCCGATCGAGGATTTCTCCGTTCCGTTCCACCACCACGAGCTCGGGGTGGAGATCCAACTCCACCAGGAGGTCCCGAACCGTAGCACCCTGGGTTACCTCCCGGTCCTTGCCATTCACGGTCACCGGGATCATCCCCCCTTCGGTTCCCTGGGGCACCCCGACCCCTTCGGATCCTCCGCCCTCTCCACCGTTCCGTCCTCCGCTCCTGTCATCCGCCATGGGAGTTCCTCCACGCGCCATCGCTCAAGGGCCGGAAGACCGTGGGAGGGTTCCCTCGTCCAGGGCCTCCAAGAGGCCCACCACGGCCCGGCCCACTCGGGAACGGTCCCAGACCGCTCGCAGAACGGCCACACCGTCGCCCCCCGCCTCCCGGACCGGACCCACCCGGGTTTCATCGATCCCCCCGATGGCTACCAAGGGAACCCGGGTACGGGTCCGTACCCGGCCCACCAGGTCCACTCCCGCTCCGGGGCGTTCCGGGTGACTCGCCGTGGAAAAGATCGTGCCCAGGAGGAGGAGGTCCACCCCTTCCGCCTCCGCACGGCGAGCCTCGTCCACGTCGTGGACGGAACGGCCCAACACCACCTCCCGGCCCAACAGGGCCCGAGCGTCCCTCGTCGGCATCCCACGCCCGGGGAGGTGGGCTCCAGGGAGCCCACAAGCCAGAGCCACGTCCACTCGATCGTTCACCATGAGCAGGGCTCCGGCGCTCCGGGCGGGCCCTTCCAGATCCGCGCAGTACTCGAAGACCACCCGGCCAGCGGTTTCGGGCCCCCGGAGGTGGAGGGCCAGGTTCGGTCCTCCGGCCTCCAAGACCTCCCGGGCCCGCCTTCGAAAGTCGCTCCGCGCCAGAACCCGGTCGTCCGTCACCACATGGAGCCGAGGGATCACCCGAAACGGTCCCCCCGGGACGGGCCGCGTCCTCGGATCCAGTCCCTGGCCGACATCCGCTTCTTTCCCGGGGGCTGCACCTCCTCGATCCTCACGGCTCCCCGGCCGGCCGCCACCACCAACCCGTCGTGGTCCGGATCCGCCGCCACCACGGTCCCGGGCTCGGCGTCGGTAACCCGCTCCAAGGGCTCGGGAGCATAGAGCTTCACCGGTTCGTCCCCCAAGGGACTCCAAGCGCCGGGGACCTGATCCATCCCCCGAATCCACCGGCCCAGCTCACCGGCCGTTCGGCTCCAGCGGACCCGGGCCGTCTCCCGGTCCACCTTGGGTGCGAACGTGGCCGCCTCGTGGTCCTGTTCCCTACCCTCTGCCTTTCCCATTTCCACCAGCGCCAGCGCCTCCAGGAGAACCCCGGCGCCCAGCTCGCTGAGCCTCAGGGACAAGGACGAGGCCGTGTCCTCGTCCTCGATGGGCTCCTCCCGCTGAACCAGGATCGGGCCCGCGTCCATTTCCTCCACCATGCGCATGACGGTGACCCCGGTCCGCTCGTGCCCTTGCACGATGGCCCAGTTCACCGGAGCGGCCCCTCGCAGGGCCGGGAGGAGGGAGGCGTGGACGTTCAGGGACCCCAACCGGGGGAGTTCCAACACCTCCCGGGGAAGAATGTGGCCGTAAGCCACCACCACCGACACGTCCGGGGAAAGGGCCCGGACGCTGGCGACGAATTCGTCCCCTCGGGGCGGATCGGGTGTGAGCACCGGGAGATCCTCCTCCAGCGCCGCTTCCTTCACCGGGGAGGACCGAAGCTTCCGCCCCCGGCCCGCGGGCCGGTCGGGCTGGGTCACCGCTCCCACCACCTCGTAGCCTTCCCCGAGGAGTGCCCGAAGGGACGGAAGGGCGAAATCCGGCGACCCCCAGAAGAGGACCCTCACGGAACCGTCATCCTCCGGCCCCGGTTTCCGCCTCGCGCTGGAGCTTCCGCCACTTCTTGAGAAGCATGCGGCGCTTCAGCGGGCTCAGGTGGTCGATGAAGAGAATCCCGTCCAAGTGGTCGATCTCGTGCTGGAGCGCCCGGGCCAGGAAGCCGGTGGCTTCCACTCGGATGGGCTCTCCCCGGGGATCGTTCGCCTCCACCGTCACGGCTACGGGCCGGGTCACCACCTCGCTCACCCCGGGGATGCTCAGGCACCCTTCCGGAACCCGATCGGTGGTCGGGGAGGCCTCCACCACCTCCGGGTTCACCAGGGCGAACGGGCGTCGTCCGTATTCCGAATCCCGCCCCGAATCGTCCACCTGACTCACGTCCAGGACCAGGACCCGCAGGGAGACGCCGATCTGGGGCCCGGCCAATCCCACGCCCTCGGCGTGATACATGGTGTCGAACATGTCCCGGACCAGGTCCTGGAGATCCTCCCCGAAATCCTCCACCCGGCGAGCCGGGGTCCGAAGGACCTGGCTCCCGAGGAGCTCGATCTTCCGGACGGCCATCCACCTCAACCGCCTCACTTCCCTGCCGCCTTCCGCTCCTTCTTCCCTCCTCCCTTCTTTCCACCCTGCCCACCCGAGCCCTGGGATTCCTCATCCTCCAGGAGGTGGGCCACCTTCGACCGATCCACCACCAGCCGGGTGTTCTCCGCCGTCCGGATCGTGAGACGATCGGGCTCGGCGTGGACCACGGTCCCGATGATCCCCCCGGAGGTGACGATCTCGTGACCCTTCCGCAGGCTCTCCACCATCTCCTGATGGCGCTCCTGCTCCTTCTTCTGGGGCCGAATGAGGAGGTAGTAGAAGATGGCGAAAATGGCCACGATCTGGACCAGGAAGACGAGCATCCTACCGCCTCCCTCTCCCTCCGGGGCCACCAGTGCAGCGAGCGCGGTCTCCAGCACGCCGGACTCCTTCGTTCATCCCTTCGTGGACGGGCGCTCGGGTCGCGGAGCTCTCACGCGGGGCCCCGAGGCCCGAACGGGCTCGGGGACTACCCCCCTTCCCCCCTGTACCGTTCCAGCCAGGCTCGACTCCACTCGGGGAAGGTGCCGTCCCGGATCGTCCGTCGGGCCCGGGCGGCCAGACGCATGAGGAACCGGAGGTTGTGGATCGAGAGAAGCCGGTCCAGAAGTCGCTCCCGGGAGACGGCCAGGTGTCGAAGGTACGCCCGGTCGTAGCGGAGGCAGGTGGCGCAATCGCACCCTGGGCCGAGTGGCCTCCGGTCCCGTTGGAACCGGGCCGCCTTCAGGTTGAGCTGACCTTCGTCTTCGGTCCATGCAGTGCCGTGTCGGGCGTTTCGCGTGGGCGCCACGCAGTCGAAAAGGTCGCAGCCCCGGGCCACGGCCTCCAGAAGGTCGTCCGGGTAACCTACCCCCATGAGGTAGCGCGGCCGGTCCTGGGGGAGCTCCGGATCGAGAACCTCCAACGTCTCCCACATCCGCTCCTTCGGCTCGCCCACCGAGAGCCCCCCGATCCCGTAGCCGGCCCAGGCACCCATGGCGCGGACATCCCGTGCGTGCCGCCTTCGGAGGTCCGGATACACGTTCCCCTGGAGGACGGGGAAGAGGGACTGTCGGGGGTCGTTCCCTCCGTCCGCCTCCTCCCGGGACTCGAATACCTCCTGACACCGTGCCAACCACTGCAAGGTTCGCTCGTTGGCCTCCATTGCCGTGCGCCGGTCGGCGCCTCCGGGCGGACATTCGTCGAAGGCCATGACCACATCCGCTCCCAGGTCCCGCTGGATTCCCATGACCCGTTCGGGCGTGAAGAGGTGCTTGGAGCCGTCGATGTGGCTCTGGAAGACGACGCCGTCGTCGCGGATCTCGCGGGTGGCCGCCAGAGAGAAGACTTGATAGCCCCCAGAGTCGGTGAGGACGGGGCCGTCCCACCGCATGAAGCTGTGGATTCCTCCGAGATCGCGGACCAGTTCGTGGCCCGGACGGAGGTAGAGGTGGTACGTGTTGGCCAGGACCATGGCCGCTCCCGCGTCGGCCACCTCCTCCGGGGTGAGGGTCTTCACCGCCCCGGCCGTTCCCACCGGCATGAAGGCCGGCGTGGGCACCGCTCCTCGCGGGGTCCGGAAGAGGCCGGCGCGAGCGTTGCCGGCCCGAGCTTCGAGCTGGAAGCGGAACTCCTCCCCTCCGGACACGGCGTCAGACCACCGCCATGGCGTCGCCGTACGAGTAGAAACGGTAGCCGGCCCGAACCGCCTCCCGGTATGCGGCCATGGTCGTTTCGTACCCGCCGAAAGCCGCCACGAGCATGAGGAGGGTGGAGCGGGGCAGGTGGAAGTTGGTCACGAGGGCATCCACCACCTGGAAACGGAACGGCGGACGGATGAACAGATCCGTCTCCCCCTCCCCCGGAACGATCCGGCCGTGGGACCCGACGGCGCTCTCCAGAGCGCGGACCACCGTGGTACCCACGGCCCAGACCCGCCCGCCACGCGTCCGGGCATCCCGGACGGCCCGGACCGTCTCTTCCGATATTCGGTACGCCTCGGAGTGCATGGTGTGCTCCCCCGGATCGTCCGCCTCCACGGGCCGGAACGTTCCCGGCCCTACATGCAGCACGATCCGCGCGATCCGGACCCCCCTCCGGTCCAGCTCCTCCAGGAGCTCAGGGGTGAAGTGGAGACCGGCCGTCGGCGCCGCCACCGAGCCCGGTACCCTGGCGTAGACGGTCTGATATCGCTCCCTGTCCAGGGGCTCGTCCTCCCGGTCCAGGTAGGGAGGGAGGGGCATGCGTCCGTAACGCTCCAACGCCTCGTCCACAGGCCGGGGCGTGTGCAGTAGGACGATCCTTCCTCCACCCTCCACCGAATCCTCCACCTCCACCCGGAGGTCGTCGGCCACCTCCAGCACCCTCCCGGGCTTGAGCTTCCCTCCCGGACGAACGAGAGCCTCCCAGCGGCGCCCTTCCGCCCCTGGAAGACGCCGCAGGAGGAGAACCTCCCCCAGGGCTCCGGTGGGTTTTCTGCCCACCAGCCGGGCCGGGCGAACCTGGGACTCGTTGAGCACGAGGAGGTCCTCCGAACCCACCAGCTCCACAAGATCTCGAAACCGGCGATGCGTCATCTCGCCCGTGCTCCGCTCCAGGACCAGGAGCCGGCTGTCGTCTCTTCGCTCCTCGGGGTAGCGGGCGATCCGGTGGGACGGGACCCGATAGTCGAACGCCGCCATCGGGAAAGATTGGGTTTCCATACCGCTCATGGCGAATGCGAGTCAGGGACGGAGAGTCCCCGTCATTCCTCGAAGAGGGAGGCCTGCTCCCGGCCGGAGTCGGGAGGAGCGTACCCAAAGCGTCGGAAGGCGCGGGGCGTGGCTTCTCGGCCCCGAGGGGTCCGCATGAGGAAGCCGTTCTGAATGAGGAAGGGCTCGTAGACCTCCTCCAGGGTCCCGGTGTCCTCGCCCAACGCTACTGCGATCGACTGGAGACCCACGGGCCCCCCTTCGAACTTCTCGATGATCGTCTTTAGGATGCGCCCATCCATCTCGTCCAGCCCGTACTCGTCCACGTCGAGCATGGCCAGGGCGGCCTCGGCCACCGTCTGGTCGATCACCCCATCGGCTCGAACTTGGGCGTAGTCCCTGACCCGCCGGAGCAGGCGGTTCGCCACCCGGGGGGTTCCCCGGGCACGGACCGCCAGGGCTCGGGCCCCTTCTTCGGTGGCCTCCACCCCCAGGAGCTCGGCGCTCCTCCGGACGATGACGGCCAGCTCCTCGGCCGGGTAGAAGTTGAGCCGCTGCACCAGGCCGAACCGGGCCCGCATGGGCGCCGTGAGGAGTCCGAATCGGGTCGTGGCCCCCACCAGCGTGAAACGGTCGATCCGCATGGTCATGGTCTCCGCCCGGGGACCTTCCGCCAGGCGGATCTCCACCCGCCAATCCTCCATGGCCGGATAGAGGAACTCTTCGATGATGGGACGAAGCCTGTGGATCTCATCGATGAAGAGGAGGTCCCCCTCCTCCTGACCCGTGAGCATCCCCACCAGGTCCGCCGGCTTCTCGAGAACGGGGCCGGAGGTGGTCTTGAGTCCCACCCCCATCTCTTCCGCCACCAGAGTGGCCAGCGTCGTTTTCCCGAGGCCCGGCGGTCCGTGGAAGAGCAGGTGGTCCAAAGGCTCGCCCCGCTGCTTCGCCGCCTCGATGGCTATGCCCAGGGTTTCCTTGATCTTCTCTTGCCCGATGAACTCCCTCAGTCGTTTGGGGCGTAAAGAGGGCTCGACCCGCTGGTCCTCTTTCAGAGCCTCGGGAGTCGTCACCTCCCTCCGTCCCTCGCCTTCTCCCTCCGCCGCCCCGGCGAGACGGTCCCCCGGTTCTCCCTCGGGCATGCCGGTCACCACTCGGCCTCAGTCATGGGCCAGCGCCCTCCTGATCAGCTCGTCCGTGCCGTCCACCGCCCCCTTCGCCAGGACCTCCCGGACCGCCCGGTCCGCCTCCTGGTGGGAGTACCCCAGGGCCACCAGGGCCCGAACCGCCTCCTCGGCTCCGTCGGTCCCGGGTCGCCCGTCCACTGCCGCTGTCGCAGCCAGGTCGTCCACCTTGTCGGAAAGCTCCAGGACGATCCGCTCCGCCTTCTTCTTGCCCACGCCCGGGACCTGGGTTAGTACGGTCACCTCCTTGTCCGCCAACGCCCGTGCCAGCCTCCGGGCCGGAAGCGTGGAGAGCATGGCCAGGGCCAAGCGTGCCCCCACCCCCGAGGCCTCCATGACGCGAAGAAAGAGGGTCCGCTCCTCTGGAGCCAGGAACCCGAAGAGGCTCGCCGAGTCCTCCCGGACCACGTAGACCGTTCGGAGTTCCAGGTCGGAGCCCTGGGAGGGAAGCCTCTCGGCCACCGTGAGGGGGACCTCCACCTCATAGACGAGCCCTCCTCGCGTCTCCACCTCTACCCGACTTCCCTCCCGGTGGAGGAGCACCCCTTTGATTCGGCTGATCACCGGCGACGCACCTCGCTTCGCCCCATCACCGGCTCCTCTCCTTCATCCGCCCGCCGACGAAGTGACAGAGGGCCGCCGCCACCCCGTCGGCGGCATCCGACGGCCGGGGAGGGGTCCGGAGGCGAAGATGCTCCTTCACCATGAAACCCACCTGGGACTTGGTGGCTCCTCCCACACCCACCACCGCCTTCTTGATCTCCCTGGGGGTGTACTCGGCTATGGGAATGTCTTGGAGGGCCGCGGCCAGGAGGATCGCCCCACGGGCATGCCCCAGGGTGAGGGCGCTCCGGACATTCTTCCCCTGGAAGACATCCTCCACCACCACCACCCGGGGACGGAAGCGCTCGATCACTTCCTGGACGGATTGAAAGATCTCCCGGATCCGGACGGGGAGGGGCTCACCCGACGAAGTACGGACGACGCCGCACTCGAGGAGGGATAATCCGCTTCGACCGTCCCGAGCCACGACCCCGTAGCCGGTCACCGCCGTGCCCGGGTCCACACCCAGAACCACACCGTCGCCCGTCCCGTTCCGTCCGCCCATCCGGCTCCTCGAGAGAGACGACGAGTCCGTCAAACGGCCTCGGCCAGGACCTGGTCGTCGATGTTGGCGTTGGAGTGAATCTTCTGCACGTCGTCGAGGTCGTCCAGGGCGTCCAGGAGCTTGAGGAACCGGGCGGCCTGGTCCGCCTCCACCGGGACCTCGTTCCGAGCCACCATGGCCAACTCGGCCCTGGCAAACTCGACCCCCACCTCCTTCAACGCCTCCTGAACCTCATGGAAGGCGGGTACATCGGTGGTGACCACCCACTCCCCCTCCTGGAGGAAGACATCCTCGGCACCGGCCTCCACCGCCCCTTCGATGACCGTGTCCTCCCCATAGAGGGAGGCGTCCACGTAGATCTGCCCCTTACGGTCGAACTGCCACGCCACCGAGCCGTCGGTGCCCAAGTTCCCCCCGTGCTTCTCGAGAACGTGGCGGATCTCCTGGACCGTACGGTTCTGGTTGTCGGTGACCGCTTCGATGTAGAGGGCCACCCCTCCGGGAGCATATCCTTCGTAGGTCACTTCCTCGAAGCGAGCCCCCTCCAGCTCCCCCGTCCCCCTCTTGATGGCCCGCTCGATGTTGTCCACGGGCATGTTCTCCGACTTCGCCGTCTCGATGGCGAGCCGGAGACGTGGGTTGTAATCCGGATCTCCTCCTCCCTCCCGGGTCGCCACGGTGATTTCCCGGATGAGCTTCGAGAAAATCCGTCCCCGCCGCTGGTCGTTCGCGGCCTTCTTCCGTTTGATCTGGGACCATTTGTTGTGACCGGCCACCGGATCCTCCCGAAGGCTGCGGGTTGGGATCGCGGAGAGCGCACCGGGGATCAGCCGGCGCCCGAACGACATCCGGGCCCAGGATCCTCCGCTCACGTCTCCGCGACGAAACCGTCGGAAAAACAATATAGAGTGAACGGTCGCCGGACGTACACCCTCGCCCGACATCGGTGGTGGAGGGGGCCCGGGGCCGGTTCTTCGGCCCGCGGGCTCACCCGATTCAGGCCGTGGCTTGGGTCCGCTCCTCGATGATTCTCTGAGCCACCCCCTCCGGAACGGGCTCGTAACCGACGAAGGAGCGGCTGTGGTGAGCGCGCCCCTGCGTCATGGCCCGGAGGCTCGCCGCATACTTGTACAGCTCGGCTTCCGGGACCCGGGCCCGAACGGTGGTCTTGCCACCTTCCGAGTCCATACCCAGAACCTTGCCGCGGCGTTGCGTGATGTCGCCCATCACATCTCCCACCGCGTCGTCGGGGGCCGCCACCACCACCTCCATGATGGGCTCCAAGAGCATGGGCTCGGCCTTGGCGGCGGCGTCCTTGAAGGCCATGGAACCCGCCACCTGGAAGGCCACATCCGACGAGTCCACCGGATGGTACTTCCCGTCGAAGCACTCCACCTGGAAGTCCACCACGGGATACCCTGCCAGGAAGCCCTTCTGGGCGGCCTCCTGGATGCCTCGGTCCACCGAGGGAATGAACTTCCCGGGAATGGCGCCTCCCTTGATGGAATTCACGAACTCGTACCCTTCCCCCCGGGACAAGGGCCGAATGCGAACATGGCACTCGCCGAACTGCCCCCGCCCGCCCGTCTGCTTCTTGAAGCGCGCCTTTCCTTCCGCCTCTCGGCCCAGCGTCTCGCGGTAGGCGATCCTCGGTTCCTCGGTCTCCGCGGACACCGAGTAGCGACGCTGCAACCGCTCCAGCTGGATCCCCAGATGCAGCTCCCCCAAACCCCGGACGATGGTCTGCCCGAGCTCGGAATCGAATTCGGCGCGAAACGACGGGTCCTCGGCCTCGAGACGGGGGAGTACCTCGCCCAGCTTGTCGTCGTCGGCCCGAGAGCCCCCTCGAACGGCCACGGCGATGTCCGGAGCGGGAAAGTCGATGGGGGGAAGCACCACCGGTCGCTCCGTGGCGCTCAAAGTGTCGTTGGTCCGTGTCACCTTGAGCTTCGTCACCGCACCCAGGTCGCCTGCGTGGAGTCTGGGCACCGGGATCCGGTTCTTTCCCAGGGCCACCGAGAGGCCGGCCAACTTCTCCGTAGCGTCGCGGCCCGCGTTCGCCGCTTCCATTCCATCCTGTGCGACACCGCTGAAGACCCGGAAGTAGGAGATCTCGCCCACATGGGGCTCGCTGGTGGTCTTGAAGACCAGGGCCGCGAAAGGCTCATCGTCCCGTCCCTCGAGGAACACTTCCTCTCCGTCCGGCGCCGATGCCGGGAAGCCCCCCCGCTCGGTTGGCGCGGGCAGGAGCTCCACCACCTTCTTGAGCAGGGCCCGAAGCCCATAGGTCTTGGAGGCGGACCCGCAGAATACCGGGATCACTTCCCCCTGGGCCACGCCCCGCGCCATGGCCTCCACCGCTTCGTCCCGGGTGATCTTCTCCCCCTCCAGATACTTTTCGAGGAGCCCCTCGTCGGTGGTGGCCAAAGTCTCCTGAAGCTCGGTGAACCACGTTTCGAAGCGCTCCTGCAGCTCCGGAGGGATCTCTCCCACTTCGTATTCCCCGGAGTCCGTACCCTCCGTGTAGAGGTGCGCCCGCTCGCTGAAGAGGTTGATGATGCCGCGGAAATCCTCTCCCTCCCCCACCGGAATCTCCACCGGGACGATCTTCTCCGAGAGCTGTTCCTTCATCGCCCGGTAGGTTTCCTCGAAGTCCGTGTTCTCCCGGTCCATCATGGAGACGAAGACGAGGCGGGGCAGCGCGGCCCGGTCGCAGTACTCCCAAACGGTTTCGGTTCCCGCCTGGACGCCCTGCGTGGCGCCTACGACGACGATGGCCGAATCCGCCACCCTGCTCGCCGCGAGGGCCTCGCCGGCGAAGTCCAGGTAGCCCGGCGTGTCCAGCAGGTTCACCTTCGTCTCCAACCACTCGGTGTAGGCCGGGGTCACCTGCATGGAAAAGCCGTGCTTGGCCTCTTCCGGGGTCGTCATGGTCAGGGCGTGACCGGCCTCCACGTCGCCGAGTCGGTTGGACGTCCCGCCCAGGTAACAGAGGGCGTCCACGAGGGTGGTCTTGCCCGAGCCGCCGTGGCCCAATACGGCTACGTTACGGATTCGTTCGGAGGGGAACTCCTTGACCGACGCCATCGCACGACCTCCGCTGGGGTGGCGTTCCGAAGTGCTCTCGACACGACGCCCACGGAGTGCCCCGGGGAGGGGGGCCGGATCGGAAGGGGCGACGGTCGCCCCCCGGAAACCCGGGGGGGAACGTCAGCATACGTGGGTCAGCTCGGCAGGGTCAAGAAGGGTCCGAAAGATCCCAGCGGCACCGACCGTGTGGGCTGGAGCGATGCAGGCCGGCCAGATCCCGTTCAGTTCGAGCGGCGGCGCTTGGAAACCTCGTCCAACACCCGTCGTTCATCCTCGGTGAGGGAAGCCATTCCCCTGTCTGAGATCTTGTCGAGGATCCGGTCCACCTCGTCCAGGAGGGCCTCCTCCTGCTTCGTGCCTCGCCGTGGACCATCGGATGAGGAGCCTCCGTCCCCATCCTCGTCGTCGCCCCCGTTCTCCCGGGAGACGATGGCAAAGCGTCTCACCCGGGCCGCATCCCGCCACTCGTCCAGCTTCTTGCCCAAGCGCCAATCACTCTTCAGGTAGGCCAGACCGGTGAGGAGCCCGCCCAGGTGGGCGAAGTGGGCAATCCCCCCACCTGCACCCCCGAACGCCGAGATGAAGGCCATGATGAAGAAAAACCCCACGAGCCATTTGGCCTTCACCGGGAAGATTCCCCAGACGTAGATCGGAGAATCGGGCCAGTTCATGGCGAAGCCCAACATGAGCCCGTAGGTGGCCGCCGACGCCCCGATGATGGAGCTTCCCGGAGCGAAGACGAAGCTGAGAGCCACCCCTCCCAAACCGCAGATGGCGTAGTACTTGATGAACTCCCTCGACCCCCACTTGGATTCCAGAGGGGGACCAAAGAAGAAGAGGACGAGCATGTTCACGAAGAGGTGCCAGAAGTCCCCGTGAACGAACATGTAGGTCACCACGCCCCACGGGCGGGTGAAGAGCTGGGAGGGAGTGAAGGCGAACCACTCCACCAGGAATCGCCCGAGCCCCACCACCGAGAGGAGGAAGACG
>SKSR01000230.1 GCA_007122885.1 Gemmatimonadota bacterium | reverse complement strand
TCCGCTCCAGCTGTGTTGCTCCTCCTCGACGTAGCGCTGCTATGCCTCGTCGTCGCGCCTTGCTGGAGCGGCGCTTCGACCCTCTCGGTGCTTCACGGGACTTCTGCGACACCACACTAGGCTGAGTCCTCCCGGTCCCCGCCCGGAGCCGAGTGCTCTCATCCTTCTCGGGTAGGCGTGGCGTCCAAGGGCTCACTCCGTATCCGGTTCCTGATTCTCCGACTCAAGGACGGGGCCCGGGACCTCCTCCCGGGTGGGGGGTCTTCGGAGATAGACCGCGGCTCCCACGGAGCTTCCCGCCGCGACTCCTATGGCGAGACCCGTCGGCAAGTCTCCGGCGGAAAGCCCGATCACAACGCCCACGGCACCGCCACCCACCAGCCCCACCCCGATGTGACGGGCGCCCCGGACTTCCCACTCCGAGTTCTTCTTTTGGGTTCCGGAAGCGTCGGTGGTATCCGACGAGTCCCTCGGGTCGTGCCCGTGGGTTCCACCCTGATCCGCCCCCGTCGGCTCCCTCATCCCCATGAGTCTCGCAACCAATACTCCCCAGCCGGACCGCGATCTCCCCGTCCGCCTCATCCCTGAAAGCCCCCGGCCGCCGGGCTCTTGCACGGAGCCCGGAAGGGGACGACCTGGACGGGTCTGGAAGGCAAGAATAAGGATGTCCGCCGGCTTCGTGCCAGTCGGCGGAGGTCTTCCAGGACCTCAGAACAGCGTCCGAGCCAGGACCACCAGGACCGCCAAGAGGAAGATCCCCATCATCAGCGTCATGGACGCCCGGGCCAGGGTTGACTCGGGAACGGAGGCCGACCCGGCGGTCCCCGAGGCCCGCGGCGACGAAGCCGCCGAGGCCTCCGGAACCGGAGCTCCGGCTCGCCCTGCGCCGAGCCGATCCTGTATCCAACCCACCGGATCCCGGCCGACCCGCGCTACATCTCCTGCCGCCTTCCAGGAAAACTCCTCCCACCAGCTGAAGAACCGGGCCACGGGAGCCACGGTCCAGTCCCAGGCCACTCGGTCGGCACGGCGGTAGAACCAGTCCGTGTCGAGCTGGACCTTGGCCTTGGGGGCCAGTCGGTGGGCGATGAGGAAGAAGCCCAGAGCCGTGAAGAGGAGGAGCTGGAATCCCTTCTTCAGGTTCTTGAGCTCGTATGGATCGAACTCGACCGGGTAGGGGAGGATGTCGTAGAGGGGACCGGGCCACAGCCCCATGATGATGTTGAGCCCGGCTCCGATGCCCATGGCCGCGTACATGTTCCACGGAATGGGCTTCACCGGCACATCCCGTTGCTCCCCGAACCAGGTGTAGTAGGGAACCTTGAGACCCACCGAGAGGAAGGTTCCCACCGACGCCAGGTGGAGGAGAAGCACCACAGTGGCCGTACTGTCGTACTCGGCCGCATGGATCGTCATGGGCTTGGAGACGAAGCCCGAGAAGAAGGGGGCGGACGAGATGGATAGGGCCGCAACCATGTAGGCCCAGAACGTCCACGGGAGCTTCCCCATGAGGCCCCCGAGCTCCGTCATGCGGCTCCGGCCCGTGGCGTAGATCACCGCCCCGGTGGCCATGAAAAGGAGCCCCTTGTAGAGGATGTGCGTGTAGGCGTGGGAGGTGGCTCCGTTCAGGGCGTCCGGGGTCCCGATTCCCACGCCCACCACCATGAACCCCACCTGGCTCACGATGTGGTAGGCCAGCACCCGCCGGATGTCGTTGGCCAGGATCGCGTAGGTGACCCCGTACACGGCCATGAGGACGCCGGCCCACACGAGGATCTCCCAGCCGGAGAAGCCCCGGGCCATGGTGTAGACGGCCGTCTTCGTCGTGAACGCCGAGAGGAAGACGCTGCCGGTGAGCGTGCCCCGGGGGTAGGCGTCCGCGATCCACGCGTGGAGGGGCACTACTGCGGCGTTCACCGCGAAGCCGGCCAGGATCAGGTAGGCGGGCCAGCCGGGCTCGAAGGCCTGGAAGGCCAGGGAGCCTGTCTCGGAGAGGTGCCAGAGGACGCCGCCCAGGAGGAGGCTGCCGCCGAAGATGTGGACGAAGAGGTAGCGCATGGCCGAGTCGTAGGACTCGGCGGTTCCCCGGGCCCACACCAGGTAGGCGGCGGAGAAGGCCATGATCTCCCAGAAGAAGACCAGGGTGAAGAGGTCGCCGGCGTAGACGGCGCCGAGCCCGCTCCCGGCATAGAGGAGCGCGCTCGACTGCTGGCCCGTGTCCCGGATGTGGAGCGCGTAGATTCCGGCGATGAGCGTCACCAGGGCGAAGATCCACCCGAAGACGTTCGCCAGAGTGTCCACCTCCAGGGGGACCAGCTCGAAGGTGGCGAAGTCCCACGTGGCCCGGGCCCCTTCGTCCAGTCCCCCCAGGTGGAGGAGGGTCAGGATCGGGAAAACCAGAAAGCCCCAGCCCCGGACGTTGCGGGGCATGAGGGGAAGGAGGAGGGCCCCTGCGATGAGGATCAGACCGGGGGGTAGATGTCCCAGCATCGCTCAGCCCTCCTTCCAGCTCGCCGTTCCGGTCGCGTCGCCGGCCGCCGGGCTCTCGGTGGACCAGTCGTATTGGCCGTCCCGTTCCCCGTAGTAGTCCTCGGGCACGTCGATGGCTGGGCTCGCCATCCCTTTCGCCAGGAACGAAAGGAGGAAGCACCCCACGAGCCCCGCCACGGCGAAGAAGAGGGGGTAATCCCATACCCGCTCCACCGCCCCGTCGTAGAACAGCTCAAGGCCTGCGGCCCCCACCAGGGCCGATCCCAGGACGACGCGCCACACGGTGGACTTCATCGAGATCCTCCGGTCCTGCCGTTCTCGGAGCCGGTCACGGGACGTCTCCCGCGAAGACGGCATCGGTCACGCTCGCCACCATGGCCTCCGCTACCGAGAAGAACCGGAAGAGGCCGTCGGGGTGGGTGCCCAGAAGAATGGACAGGACCGCCGTGATCCCGATGGGCACCACCATGAAGAGTGAGGCTTCGTCGAAGCGGGTGTGGCTCTCGGAGCGCCGGAAGAAGGCTCGGGTCACGATCGGGACCAGATAGGCGGCGTTCAGGATGCCGCTCAGGAGGAGCACTCCCAGAAAGACGAGGCCCCCCGCGTCCACCGAGCCTGCCGCCAGGTACCACTTGCTGACGAACCCTCCGACCAGCGGCACCCCCGCCAGCCCCACCGCGCCCACTCCGAAGGCGGCCAGCGTCACGGGCATCTGGTGGCCGATGCCGTCGAGTTGGCTCACCTTCTTCTTTCCCGTGTGCACATAGATGGCCCCGGCGCAGAAGAAGAGGGTGATCTTCATCGCCGCGTGGGTCACCATGTGGAAGGCCGCGCCCAGCAGAGCGTGGGGAACCAGGAGGGCGGCGCCCAGCACAATGTAGGAGAGGTGTCCCACGGTGGAGTAGGCCAGCCGGGCCTTCAGGTCGTCCTTCGTCAGGGCGATGCAGGAGGCCAGGATGATGGTGACCGCCGCGAAGCCGGCCAGCACCATACCGGCCCCCATGTCGGCCAGGACGTCCGGTCCGAACATGTACCCGACCAGGCGGACGAAGCCGAAGACGCCGGCCTTCACCACGGCCACGGCGTGGAGGAGGGCGGAGACGGGGGTGGGGGCCACCATGGCGTTGGGTAGCCACGAGTGGAGGGGCATCACCCCTGCCTTGACCCCGAAGCCCAGCATGAAGAGGAAGAAGATCGTCCAGAGGATCCCCGCTCCCAGCCCGGGATCCAGGAAGCCCCCAGCCACGAAGTCCAGCGTTCCGGCGCTTTGGTGGATCAGGGCCGCGCCACCCACCAGGGCGATTCCCGCCGTGATGGCGTAGACCAGATACTGGCGTCCGATCCGGTAAGCCTCCTCCGTCTCCTCGTGGATGACCAACGGGTACGTGGCCACCGAGAGGACCTCGTAGAAGAGCACGAAGGTGAGGACGTTGGCAGAGAAGCAGAGCCCGATGGTGGCCGAAAGGCAGGTGGCCAGCATGGCGTAGAAGCGGGTCTGCTTGTGCTCCTCCAGGCCCCGCATGTAGCCGATGGCGTAGAAGGAGGTGAGGATCCAGAGGAACGAGGCCGAGAGGGCGAAGAGGAGGCCTGCCGGATCCACCCGGAAGGCCAGCTCGATGCCCGGCGCGATCTCCACCAGGCTCAGCTCGTAGCGCTCCCCGGCCAGGACTCCCGGGACCATGGAGGCCACCAGGAGGAACTTCACCACGGCGGCGATGACGCTCCAGCTCTCCCGCAGGTTCGGGTTCCGCCCCGTGAAGGCGATGGCCACGGCCGCGGCCGCCGAAACGAGAACGGCGAGCAGGGGGCGGAGGTCTAGCAGGGCTTCCACGTGTTCCTCCTCCTCACTCCACCAGGGGCTCCACCATGGGCTCCAGGAGCCGCTCCACGATCGCCACGTTGAAGATCCCCACCGCCATGATGGCCACGGCCAGGGCCAGGACCGGGATCAGCATGCTCAATGGCGCCTCCGTTCCTTCCCGGCTCTCCTCCCCTCCTCCGCGGGCCCCCTTCGCACCGGAGTATCCGGCGTCGCCCGTTCCTCCCTGCAGTCCGCCGGCCGCCCCGTGTGGGTTCCCGCCGCCCGCTGCCGCCAATGCCAGAGCTGGCTCTTCGTGCTCCTGCTCCGTCTCTTCCCGGTAGATCATCTCCAGCACCCGGAAGAAGTAGACGGCGGAGAGGAGGCTGCTCACGATGATCACGGCGAAGAAGGTCCAGTTGCCTCCGTCCACGCTTCCCATGAGGAGGTAGTACTTGGAGAAGAACCCTGCCGTGGGCGGGATCCCCACCATGGCCAAAGCGGCGATGGTGAAGGAGACCATGGTCCACGTCATCTTCCTCCCCAGCCCGATGAAGCGGGGGATCTCCACCAGCCCGGTCCGAAGCCGGATGCTTCCCCCGATGAGGAAGAGGCACCCCTTCATCAGGGCGTGGTTCAGGATGTGGAGGAGTCCCCCGATGAGTCCCATGGGGTTGGCGAGCCCGATCCCCAGGGCCACGTAGGCGATCTGGCCCACTGAGGAGTAGGCCAGCATCCGCCGGAAGTCCGTCTGGGCTATGGCCAGGATGGACCCGTAGAGGATCCCCCCGGCGGCCAGCCAGCCGATGAGGCTGGCGAGGGGAATCACCTCGATGAAGAAGATGGGGTGGAAGGCGTCCAGGAAGAGGCGGACGATGGCGTAGGCGGAGACCTTCGTCATGATGGGGGCGATGAGGCCCGCCGCCGCCGAGGGCGCGAAGTTGTACACGTCCGGGAGCCAGAGGTGCATGGGGAAGAGGGCCATCTTCAGACCCAGACCCATGACCATGAGGACCGCCGCCGCGATGATCGCCCGGGAGTCGTAGAGCTCGGGGATCCGCTCGGCCAGATCCGTCATGTTCAGGGTGCCCACCGAGAAATAGACGAATCCCACCCCGAGGAGGTAGAAGCCGCCGCCCACCGCCCCGAAGATCAGGTAGCGGAAGACGGCCACGGGCGCCCGCCGGTCCCCCACTGCCAAGAGGGCGTACGCTGCCAGGGCGGCGATCTCCAAGAAGATGTAGAGGTTGAAGATGTCCCGGGTCAGGGAG
>SKSR01000208.1 GCA_007122885.1 Gemmatimonadota bacterium | reverse complement strand
CACCGGCTGGCCACGGTCCGGCGCTGTGACGCGATCCATGTTCTGGAGGAGGGCCGGCTGGCCGGGTCGGGGACGTACGACGAGCTCATGGAGTCCAGCGGCCAGTTCCGGGAGATGGCCCTTCGGGGCTCGGAAGAGGAGGCGAGGGCCCGGTGACGCCCGCACTTCTATCCCTGGCCGTGGCTTTTCTGCTGGCCGGGGCGCTGACCCCCCTGGTGCGGTGGGGGGCTCTCCGCTGGGGGCTCGTGGCCGAGACCCGGTCGGACCGGTGGCACCGGTCGCCGACCCCCGCCGTGGGCGGGGTGGCCATCTTCGCCGCCTTCGCCGCCGCCAGCGCCGCCGGCACCCTCCTTCTGCCGGAAACGGAGGCGCTCCACGCCCATCTGGGTCCGGAGCTCCATGGCTGGACGGCCCTGCATGGGGTTCTCGTGGTGGCGGCCGGGGTCTTCGTCCTGGGCCTGGTGGACGACCTCCGTCCCCTCCGGCCCCTGACGAAGCTGGCCGGGCAGGTGGTGGGTGCCGGGGTCCTGGTAGCGAGCGGCGTCCTCCTCTCCCTCACGGGGATCTACCCCCTGGACGTGGCCCTCACCTTCCTCTGGGTGGTGGGGATCACGAACGCCGTGAACCTCCTGGACAACATGGACGGCCTGGCGGCGGGAGTGGCCGGGATCGCCGCCGCCTTCCTGGGGGCCATCCTCCTCCTGGACGGACTTCCCCAGCAGGCGGTGGTGGCCTTCGCTCTGGCCGGGGCCGCCGGGGGCTTCCTCCTCCACAACCACCCGCCGGCCCGGATCTTCATGGGCGACTCGGGGGCCCTCCTCCTGGGGGTGGTCCTGGCCGGACTGGCCCTCTCGCCGGCTCCGGGGGCCGGCCGGGGCGTGGCCACCCTCCTGGCCGTCCCCGGCCTGCTCCTGGCCGTGCCCATCCTGGACACGGCTCTGGTGACGGCGTCCCGGGTAGCCGAAGGCCGGCCCGTCTCCCAGGGGGGCCGGGACCACGTTTCCCACCGGCTCGTCCGTCTGGGCGTCCCGGAGCGGAGGGCGGTCCACGTCCTCTGGGGCCTCACCCTGGCCGGCGGCACCGTGGCCTTCCTCCTCCGGACGGAGGAGCGGGAGCTGGCCCTCCTCCTCATGGGGCTCCTCCTCCTGGGGTTCGTCCTCCTGGGCGGGCACCTCCTCAGGCTGGGGCTCAGGGAGCGCCTGGAGGAGGGGGAGGGAGTCCGGGGCTACGTCCTCCGGCTCCGGAGCCTCCACCGACGCTTCCCCTTCGTCCGCATGGCCCTGGACGGAGCCGTGGTGGTCCTGGCCTTCTACGGAGCCCACCTCCTCCGGTGGGAGGGGCCCCGGTTGGCTGTGGAGCTCGAGTATTTCCGGGAAGCCCTCCCCCTGGTGCTGGCGGCCAAAGTGGTGGCCTTCACCCTGGCGGGCTACTACCGCTCCAGGGAGAGCGAGGCGACCGGATCCGGCACGGCCCTGGCCGCCATGGAGCGGCTCCTCCGGGGCAACCTCCTGGCCTCCCTCCTGGCCGCCGGGTTCTCCCTGGCGCTGGTGGGGTTCGGGCTCTCCCGGGCGGTGGCGGCCATCGACTTCGTCCTCTGCGCGGCCCTGCAGGCGTGTCTCCGGGTGGCCGAGGCGGCCTACTTTCACTCGGTGGGCAGGAGGGACGGCCGGGAGGGGGAGGGGAGACCGGTGGTCCTGGCCGGAGACGCGGACGAGGTGGAGATCCTCCTGCGCACGGTCCGCAGCCGGCCCGAGCTGGGGCTCGAGCCCCGGGGGGTGTGGCTCCTGGAGAATGGGGAGCCGAAGCCCGTCCATGGTGTCGACGGCTCCGGCGCAGCCGTGCCTCCGGAAGCCGCCCGTGGCTCGGTCCGGTCCAACCGGGACGCCGCTCCCGGGTCCTCGGACGGAGCAACGCCCCTCTTCCTTGGAGAGGACGGCCTCGAGCGGGCCCTGGAGGAGACGGGCGCCCGAGCGGTGGTGAGCCTCCGGGACGCCGGCGAGCTTCCCCGTCCACCGGAGGCGGGGCTCCCGTCGTGCTCGTACTACCGGCTGGAGCTCACGCTACTCCCTGTCCACACGAGCCTTGGCGAGCCTGGGCATTGAAGGGGCTCCGGGTTCGTCGTGGCCTATCGCTTGCAAGATGAAGTGAGTGCCCTAGACTTGGGGCAACCGAAGCGCACCATCCCACGACGGAGGGACACGGATGAGCCGACAACCTGGGCTGGTCGACATGGCGGGAACGGAGCGTCCTTTTCTCGAGGAGCTGGAGGCGGTGCTGGCCGTGGCCAAGGCGGCCGGGGGGGGCATCATGCGGGTCCTGGAGAGCCATGGGGGGGTGGAGTCGCTGTCGGTGGAGCGAAAGGAGGACCGGACCCCGGTCACCGAAGCGGACCGGAAGAGCCACGAGGTCATCGTGGAGGGGCTCGGTGAGGTCTTCCCGGGTGCCCGCGTCGTGTCGGAGGAAGGGGGAGAGGAGGAGGCCAACGGGGGCGCGCCCGGGGGCACGGCCGCGACCCTTCGGGGGTCCGCGCCCGTATGGGTGGTCGATCCCCTGGATGGGACGAAGGAGCTCCTGAAGGGGACCGGCGAGTTCACCGTGAACATCGGGCTGGTCCGGGACGGACGCCCCGTGGCCGGGGTGGTTCACGCTCCGGTCCTGGGGCGAAGCTGGCTGGGAGCCCGGAGCGGAGGGAGGCGCTGGGCCGAGCTCAGGGGCGAAGGGGAGCCCGCCTCCCTCTCCACCCGGCGGGCCGACCCGTCGGCCCTGGAGGTGGTCACGAGCCGGGACCACGTGGGTGACCGGGTCCGGGCGCTCCTGGGCCGCCTCCCCGGCGGCCGGAGCCGGGAGATGGGCAGCTCCCTCAAGTTCTGCCTCATCGCCCAGGGGGACGCGGATCTCTACTACCGGGACGGTCCCACCATGGAGTGGGACACGGCCGCGGCCCAGGCCGTCCTGGAGGGGGCGGGAGGGGGAGTCTTCACCCTGGACGGGGAGCCGCTCCGCTACGGAAAGGAGGATCTCCGGAACCCCCACTTCGTGGCCGTCGGGGACCGCGACCTGTCGTGGAAAGGGTTGGTCTGACACCCGGGGACTTGCGTCCATGTGGTGGTGAGACAAGAATTTGGGCGTCGTGATTCGGGCCGGCGCGCGTCGGCTCGCGCCGGCGTCGTCTGTGCAGGTTTCGTGGGAAACGGAGGGATTGAGGCTATGCGGCAGATCGGTGGGTCCCGTGCACGTCCCTTCGGCGTCTTTTCTCCGGAATCCGACGCTCCATCGGAGCTCTACCAAGGCACCCATTGGTTCGCCTGCCGGACTCGCCCCCGGGCGGAGAAGAAGGCGGACCAGCTCCTGCGGCGGAGCGGGTTCGAGACCTACCTCCCGGTGGTGGAGGAGGACCGACGGTGGTCCGACCGGGTGAAGCGGGTGGGCCTCCCCCTCTTCCCCGGCTACGTCTTCGTCCACTTCGCCCTGGCCCGGATCGGGGAGGTCCTGCACCTCCCCCTCATCGCCACCGTGGCCCGGCCCAACGGCTATCCCACCCCGGTTCGCGCCGAGGAGCTGGAGGCGGTCCGGACGATGGTGGACGGGGCCAACGAGGCCGGGCTGGTCCCGGAGCCCGAGGACTACTTGCAGCCCGGCGATCCCGTTCGGGTGGTGGATGGGCCCTTCGTGGGCATGGAGGGGACCCTCCTGGAGGTGAACGGAGCGAGCCGGGTCATGGTCCGGATCGGCGCTCTCCGCCAGGCCTCCAGCGTGGCCATCCCCCGCCGAATGGTGGAGCCGGTCTCCGTGGCCCCCCTGCAACGGCGTCCCGCAGCACCCTGAATCCGCCCCCTTCCTCGATCCTCCAGCAATACCCTTGACGCGGTCCAGCTCGGACCCGACACTTGAGCCTGCGACAGCGCCGGCTCGGACCACCGCTCCCCTGGGAAGGCCCCGGGAGACAAGGGATCCGCCGGCTCCCGGAGGGGCCCCTCGAGGCTTCATCCGGACACGGGCTCCGTCAGAAGCGCCCTGGGACTGACGGAGCCAGGGTGCGTCCAGGTCCCGTTGCGGGGACGCTACACCCGCCCTGCCGCGAGCCCCACGGACGCCTTCTTTTTCCCCTGGATGTTCTCGTCGTGAACATCCGTTCTGTGCCGTGAACGGAGGCCGTTGGCCCGCTGCTTGCAAGCAGCGGTTGGTTGGTGAAGCGGCTCGAGCGGGAGTACGCAGCGCCGGCCGGGGCCGGGGCGTCGAGGTCCCGTCGGGACAGGCCGGAAGGTTCAAGGAACTCAGGGAATACGAAGCGGAGGCCGGGTGAGCGAAGTCGGGGAGGCGAAGGCCGCGAGGGAAGGGAAGGCGCCGGACGCCGAGCTCCAGGAGGCGGGCCTCTGGCTCGTCACCGGGGCGGCCGGTTTCATCGGGTTCCACACGGCCCGGCGCCTCCTGGAGGCCGGGGCGGAGGTGGTGGGGCTGGACAACATGAACCCCTACTACGATCCGGCCCTGAAGGAAGCCCGCCTGGAGATCCTGGAAAGCTACGACGACTTCGTCTTCCGGAGGATGGACCTGGAGGACCGGGAAGGGATGGCCGGCCTCTTCCGGGACGGGGGCTTCGGGACAGTGGTGCACCTGGCCGCCCAGGCCGGGGTCCGCCACTCCCTCACGGACCCCTGGTCCTACGTGGACAGCAATGTGACGGGGACCCTCAACGTCCTGGAGGGCTGCCGCCACGCCGGGGTGCGCCACCACCTCTTCGCCTCCACGAGCTCCATCTACGGGGCGAGCCGGCGGATCCCCTTCCGGGTGGCCGAGTCCACCGACCACCCCCTGACGATCTACGCGGCCACGAAGAAGGCGACGGAGGCCATGGCCCACTCGTACGCCGACCTCTACGGAGTCCCCTCCACGGGGCTCCGGTTCTTCACGGTGTACGGGCCGTGGGGCCGGCCCGACATGGCCCTCTTCAAGTTCACCCGGGCGATCCTGGCCGGCGAGCCCATCGACGTCTACGGGGAAGGGAAGCCCTACCGGGACTTCACCTACGTGGACGACATCGTGGAGGGGGTGTTGGGGGCGGCGATCCGGCCCCCGGAGGGGGACCCGGCGTGGGACGCCGAGAACCCGGATCCGGCCACCTCGTACGCGCCGTACCGGCTCCTGAACATCGGTGCCACCCGGAAGGTGTCGCTCATGCGCTTCATCGAGGTCCTGGAGGAGACTCTGGGCCGGAAAGCGGAAAAGAACTTTCTCCCCATGCAGCCGGGAGACGTCCTCGAGACCCACGCCGACGTCTCGCGGCTGCAGGCCCTGACCGGGTATTCGCCCCAGGTGAGGGTGGAGGAGGGGGTCCGCCGGTTCGTGGAGTGGTACCGGGAGTTCTACGGGGATTGAGGGTTTCGGGCTCCCGCCGAAAACCGGGCTCCTCGGGGCCCCGCTCGCCGCTATGATGATGCTACACTCGCGGTGCTACCCTAGGTGGATGGGAGGTCCGGGAGGCTTCCATGGTCGGAGCGGTCCGGAAGGGTTCCATGGCCGGGAAGGCTCGGCTCGGCCCCAGGCCCTCGGACGTCCTTGT
>SKSR01000331.1 GCA_007122885.1 Gemmatimonadota bacterium | reverse complement strand
GCCCGAACAAGACGGAATGCGCACTACTCGTGCCAGACGGAGTGGGCGGTACCGGAGCGCCGCACGACCAGAGCCCGGACTGGAGTCCCCCGTGCGACCGGCGAGGGTCCGGGTCACCTCACCCGGGATTGGGACGTTCCGACCCGCACCCACGCTCCCATTCATTCCCCTTCGTCCCCTGGGCGGCCCGGTGGCCTTTGGCACGCTTCTTCCCAGCGTGGGGGTGACTCGTGCGGGAGTGACCGAGGCTGGATATGAAACCGGCCCTGCTCGAACGGAGAGGTCGGATGCTGGAAACAGGAGCCGGCTCCGGTTGGAAGGAAGGCAGCGAACGGAGCATAGAAGAAGGCCCCATCCTCCTGGCTCTGGACGGGACGGCAGGGTCGCTGGCAGCCGCCCGCGTCGCCAACCTGCTCGCCCACCGATGGGACACGGGGTTGGAAGCGATCTCCGCAGTCGAGGTTCCCATTCCCCCGGACGAAGGTCTCGTTCCCGATGAGGTGCGGCGGGAAATCCGGGACAGTGGTCTCCGCTCCAGGTGGGACCACCTGGAGGCGCAGTTGAGCACCCTCCCGCGGTGGCGCGCCGGCCGTCCGGCTGAGGTTCGGGCCGGCCCACCGGGCCGGGTCATCATCGAGGCAGCGGAGCGCCTCGGGGCATCCCTGATCGTCACTGGACTCGGCCGGCGGAGACCCATTGATCGGTTTCTAGGATCCAGCGTGCCCACTTCGGTGGTCCGACTCTCCACCGTGCCCGTTCTGGCCGTTCAGAGAGATCGATCCGACCTCCCCGAGGAGCTGGTGGCCGCTGTGGACTTCAGCACGTTCAGTCGCCGAGCCGTTTGCACTCTCCCGCGCCTGGCGAGCGCCCGGGCCAGAATCCACCTGCTTCATGTGGCCACACTCCCCCTCATGGGCCGAAGCGAATGGAACGACGAGTATCGCAGGCGGGCGACCGACAGGCTCGGAGAGCTGGCCCACGCGCTGGAGTCCCAGGGGACACCCCCGGTTTCCACTCGCGTCTTGGCCGGCGACCCCGCCACGGCGATCCTGGGATACGGTCGGGACCGGGGGGCCGACTTGATCGCCGTGGGGAGCCACGGGCACAGCTTCGTGAACCGTTCTCTTCTGGGAACGGTCTCCGGGAAGCTCCTACGGGCAGCAGACTGCTCCGTGCTCGTCGTCCCTCCCCGAGACCGGGGACGAGTGAAATGAGGCGCCACCCGGCTCGCACCGGGCGTCGGACTCCGCTCGGTGGTGGAACGGCTCGACGGACTGCGAAGCGGTGGAGGAGAAGGGGGCGTCAATGTCGAGGGAAACGGTTCTCGGCGTTGGCCGCCAAGAAGGTCAGGACCGCCAAGACCACAGCATTGTGCTTCATGTCCCTTTCCGGGAGTCGCTCGTAAAAGTCCATGGACGAATGGTGGGCCCGTGTCCCGTAGTCCAACGGGTCCTGGATGAACTGAAAACCTGGAAGCCCGGCCTCGTGGAAGGAGACGTGGTCCGTAGCCCCGGCGTAGCGGAGTGAGGTGTGCCGGACGGATATGGAATCGGAGTCCACCCACTCGAACCAGTCACGGAAGATCGGCTCTCCGGCCGCGTTTCCCTGGAGGCTCACCCCTCGGATCGCCCCGGCACCATTGTCCAGGTTCAGGTACAGTGAGAGGCTGTCGTGGTCCGGGGTGGGGTCCGCTTGGCTCCCGTACCTTCGGAGGACGTGGACCCGGGAACCCAGGAGCCCCTGCTCCTCCCCGGTCCAGAGCGCGAGCCGTACCGTCCGACGCAAGCGGGGCCCCACAGCCGCCAAGATGCGAAAGGCCTCCAGAACGGCTGCGGAACCCGCCGCGTTGTCGGCGGCGCCGGTGGCCATGTGCCACGAGTCCAGATGGGCTCCCAGCGTGACCACTTCGTGGGAAAGCTCCGTTCCGGGGAGCTCGGCCAGGACGTTGAAGCCGTCCTCGGGGCGGTCTCCGAATCGATTGCGGATGTCCACCTCCAACTCCACCGGAATGCCCCGCTCCAGGACCCTGTAGATCCGTCCGTAATGCTCGGCCGCCACGCTGAGAACGGGGGGAGTGGGGGGAGCGTCATCCAGGAGACGGGCGCCTTCGGTGCGTAGGTGAACCACGCCGCCCCCGGGCGGACGGGACGTGGCCATGAGCACCGCCACGACCCCTTCCTCGTGGAAGAACTCCAACAACTCGTCCGTGGACCGACCTGACCGCCCTCGCGCCAGGGACGTCCCACCTTCCGACCCGCCAGCCCGGGGAGGCCTGAATTCCTCTTCGGCGATGGAGTCCAGGTCGGCGGAAGTGTATCGCCGGGCAAGGGGCTCCACGGGCAGAGCCAGCCTCGGCTCCGGGGCCAGGAGAACCACCTTCCCCTCGAGCGTCCCACGAAGAGCCTCGAAGTCCCAAGGGCCCTCGTCACCCTCCACGGGGGAAATGATCGCTTCGGCCTTCACCGGACCGTCGGTGCCCGGAGACCAGGGATGCGGATGGGCAATGACCGGAAAGGGAACGGGATCGGTCACATGAACCACGGTCCGCTCGTTGACCCAGGCCGGACCGAAGGGACCCCATCGCTCGTGTCGAGGGGAGTCGACTCCCCATTCCTCCAACCGCTCCAACACCCACCTGCCCGCGTCCTCCAGGATCGTAGATCCGGTAAGTCGAGGGCCGTGGACGTCGGTAAGCCAGCTCGCCAAGTCCATCACCTCCGACCGCTCGAATCCCTCGCCCTTGATCTGTTCCACCGTGGTGGAATCCACAGCCGGTCGATCCTGCACGGCTGGGGGGGGCTCCAAGTGCCCCTGGTGAACCTGCCCGCCCCGGAGCTCTCCTCCCCCGATCAAGAGGATCGGAAGGAGACAACCCACCCAGAGAGGCTTGCGTGGGGATTTCAGGATGATCGGCATGGGAGCTACCGGGTGCCAAGGATGGCGTCGCAGCCTCGGGAACGGCCTGTGGAACTCCGAGCCTGCCAAGTGGACTATTATGATAATTGGGACCCCCAGCACCGGGAACGGCACGAGCATGATCCGGTTCGCCATCTTGGCCCTCATTTTCTCGTTCGGAGCGGTGCCGCTCTGGGGAGACCCTCAGGTGTACGGCTCCGTCCAGGATGAGGAGGGGGCGCCGGTGGGAGCGGCCTCCGTGGCCCTCCGGAGCCCCGACGGGGTCCTGGCCACCGTGACCACCGACCAGGAAGGAGCGTTCCGCTTCACCGGACCATTCACCGCTCGGGGAACGGAGCTGCACGTCGGCCGGCTCGGATACCGATCGGCCCGGGTGCCCGTACCCTCGAACGGGGGGGAAGTCCAGATCACCTTGGAGGCGGATCCGGTGGAGCTGGAAGGGCTTCGGGTGCAGGCGGAGCAGGACGTGTGCGGAGGAGAGGAGGAGTCCGAGGCGCGAGCCCTCTGGGAGGCTCTGCGAGAGCGCCACGAAACGATCCCCGATACTCTGGGGATGGCCACCTACATGCTGGCCGCCGAATCGAAGGTGCCGCAGGAAGAGGTAGGGTCCGTGGCCGCCGGTGAACTGGAGGAGGGACAGAGGGGCTCGGCACCTCTCCTCCGGTTCGGATGGACCCGAAGAATCGAGCGGCAAGGTTATGCCTTCCCGGTCCGTAGGACCGGTCCGGAAGGTTCGTACGACTCCTGGTCCTACCCACCCCTCGAATCGGAACTGGCCTTCCACTTCGTGAGCTCCCTCTTCGGAGAGCTCCATACGTTCCACAGGACCGCAGGGACCGGTGAGCCGGTCCTCTTCTTCTGCTCCCGGAACGAGGAAGGTCCCGCCCTACGGGGCCAGCTCCATCTGTCCCCGGACACGACCCTCACCGCAGCCGAGTGGCTCTACCGGACGCCGGAGCCCGACGAGCGCTCCGGAGGCCGGGTCTACTTCGCCGGGCCTGGAGACGGGGAGACCCTGTCGGGACAGGCCGCCCCCCCCCGCTATCTGGTACCCTCCGAAGGACTGTTCTGGCGCCAAGAGCCCGGGGGGGACTTTCGCCAGCGATATCAACGCTACGAGGGGTGGGTCTACGCACCTGGCGACTCAGTCCCCTTCCTTCCGCGACGAAACCCCTGAGGGCCTGCGGGAAGACCCCATTGACACCCAGGCAGGAGGACGGGAAGGTTGCCAGTGGCCGGCAATCGTCGTCCGCAAGGGTGCAAAGTCCCTCCCCCATCCCCCACGGGAGTTCCTCATGAGACCGATGACTCTGGGATCGTCCATCCTGTTGGCTCCGCTCGTTATCGCCCTGTTCACCTCCGTCCCTGCGAGCGGACAGGAGGGAGTCCATGCCTTCCAGGGCGCCGAGATCATCCCCATCGCCCAGGAGCCCATCGACGAAGGGGTCTTGGTGGTCCGGGATGGGCGGATCGAAGGGGTAGGCCCTCAGGGAGAGGTCTCCATTCCGGAGGACGCCCGGATCCACGATGCTTCGGGCAAGGTGATCATGCCGGGCCTGGTGGATACCCACTCCCACGCCGGGGGCGGGGACGGGGGCGACGGCTCGGCACCGATTCACGGTGCCGTCCGGATCTTGGATGCGTTGGACGTTCGAGACGAGGGTCTGGCCCGAGCCAGGGCGGGCGGTGTGACCACCAAGAATATCATGCCGGGATCCGGTCACCTCATGAGCGGCCAGACCGCCTACGTGAAGCTCCGTGACGGACGGACCATCTACGACCTCCTCTTCTGCGATGATCCCTTGGAGGAGGTCTGCGGAGGCGTCAAGATGGCCAACGGCACCAATCCCTTGGCGTCCCCGCCCTTCCCAGAGAGCCGGGCCAAATCCGCCGCCCTGGTCCGCCAGCGGTTCGTCGAGGCCCGGGAGCAGCTTGGTGGAGGCGGGCAGCCGGGTGCTCGGGATCTGGAAATGGAAGCCCTGAGGGAGGTCCTGGATGGCGAGCGGGTCGTCCACTTCCACACGCACCGGCACGATGACGTCCTCACCGTCCTCCGGCTCCAGCGGGAGTTCGGGTTCCGGGTCGTGCTCCACCACGTGAGCGACGCGTGGATCGTGGCCGATGAAATCTCCGGCGCCGAGGTGCCGGCCTCAATCATTCTCGTGGACGCACCCGGAGGGAAGGAAGAGGCCTTGGAAACCTCGTTCCGCTCCGGCGCGGCCCTGGAGGAAGCCGGAGCGTTGGTGGGCTTTCACACGGACGACCCCATAACCGACTCCCGGTTCTTCCTCCGTCAGGCCGCCATGGCGGTTCGGGCCGGAATGTCCCGGGAAGGAGCCCTCGAGGCCCTCACCTTGGCGGGTGCAAGAATGATGGACCTGGAGGACCGGATCGGATCGTTGGAGGAGGGCAAGGACGCGGACTTCATCGTCCTCTCGGGCGACCCGCTCAGCGCCTATACCGTGGTGGAGGAAACGTGGATCGACGGGAGACGCCTCTTCGACCGGAGCGACCCCGGAGACCGAATGCACGCGGTGGGAGGTGACCCCGGACCCGACACCGGGCCGGGGGACGAGGGCCGAACGGACCGGGAGGGAGGCCGATGAGCGCCGGCGCCGAGGGAGCGAAACGGTGGACCGGAGCGAGCGGCGCTCTCTTCTGTATCTGGGCTCTGCTGGCGGCTCTTCCCGCGGAGAGCGGTGCCCAGCTCGCAGTTCAAGGAGAGACCGTGTACACCATGGCCGGCGAGGTCCTCGAGGACGGAGTGGTTCTGGTGGGACCCGACGGAACCATCGAGGAGGTGGGGCCGGGGGACCGGATCTCCGTTCCGGATGGGTACAGGGTCGTCTCCGGCTCGGTCGTCACTCCAGGCCTGGTGGACGCCCGGACCGTGGTGGGACTGTCGGGGCATTTGAACATCCCCGACGACCAGGACCAACTCGACGAGGGCCACGCGATCCAGCCGGAGCTCCGGGCCATGGACGCCTACAACGCTCGGGAGCGGCTCGTGGAGTGGGTTCGAAACCACGGGGTGACGACCCTCCACACAGGCCACGGGCCCGGGGCACTCATGAGCGGCCAGACCATGACCGTGAAGGCGGTGGGCAGGAGCGCCGACGAGGCCGTCATCGATTCGGTGGCCGGAGTGGCTATGCACCTGGGTCCGGAGGTGAGCGCCACCTTCTCCCCCAACCCCGGGACCCGCTCCCGAGGCGTGGCCATGATCCGGCAAGAGTTTCTCCGGGCCCAGGCGCACCTGGATCAAGCCGCCAATGACGACTCGGAGGCCCGGACGTCGTCGGACCTCCGAGTTGAGATCCTATCCCGGGTCCTGGAGGGGGAAGTGCCTGCATACATGACCGCCCACCAGGTGAGCGAGATCATGGCGGCCCTCCGTCTCCACCGGGAGTTCGACTTCCCCATGGTCCTCGTGGGCGCCGCCGAAGCCTATCGCGTCGCGGACGTGGTGGCGGACGCAGGAGTTCCGGTGATCCTCCACCCCACCATGGCTCGCCACCAGGGGAGCCTGGAGCACGCCAGCTTCGAGTCGGCGCGACGGCTCCTGGACGCCGGCATCGAGGTGGCCCTGCACAGCGGCTACGAGCCCTATGTGCCGAAGACCCGTGTGGTGCTCTTCGAAGCCGCTCCTCTCGTGGCCCACGGTCTCTCCGTGGAGGAGGCGTTGGCCACCGTGACGACGCACGCTGCCCGTGCCATCGGACAGGACCACCGTGTAGGTTCGCTCGAGCCCGGGAAGGACGGCGACCTGGCGATCTTCGATGGGGACCCTCTGGAGTACGTGACCCGCGTCTGCACCGTGGTCATCGAAGGGGAGGTGGTCAGCGACGAGTGCCACTGACCTTCCTTCACGCCGGAGGACCCTTCCAAGACCGTGGAGCTCAGCCCTCCAAGCGGGCGATGGCGTCCACCTCCACGGAAACCCCCTTGGGGAGGCCTCCGGCTTGGATCGTCGTCCGAGCCGGCTTGTGGCCCCCGAAGTACCGGGCGTAAACCTCGTTGACCGAGGAGAAATCGCCCATATCCGCCAGGTAGATAGTGGTTCGGACCACCCGTTCCAGGGAGCCGCCGGCCGCCTCCACGATGGCCTGTAGATTGTCCAGCGCCCTTTGGGTCTGGACGGTCACATCCCCTTGAACCAGCTCCCCCGACGCCGGGTCCAGGGGGATCTGGCCCGAAACGTACAGCCAACCGTCCACTGCCACTGCCTGTCGGTACGGACCAATCGCGTCCGGCGCGTCGGAGGTGTGGACCCCTCTGATTTCACCCATTGACCTTCCCCTTTTTCCCTTGTGCCGCTTCTCGGTTCACGATGATGCTGGGCGGCGATCATGATGCACTCGGGAGGGCGCCAGGCCGCCCGCCGGGCCACCACCCGATCACGTCCTTCCAACCAATGGAGTGTCACGGAAGTCCTTTGGCGTTCCAGCGGCGCTTCGACGCCGTGGGTGTTCGCAGGACCTCTACCTCCCACCCCTACGAAACCATATCCTCCAGGACGGCGAGGAATTCGTGGTCCTCCTCCGTCACGAGCCCGATCCGGACCAGGCGGATCGTCCCCTCGGAGTCGATCAGATAGGTGGTGGGGAGTCCGGGCACCGAGTACCGGCTCATGATCCGCTGATCCGGATCGTGGAGGATCGTGTAGCGGACCTGGAATTCCTCCAGGAACCGTTCGATATCCCCGGTGGCCCGTCCCACGTCCACGCTCACCCCTACGACCTGGAGCCCTCGGGGCCCGAGGCGGTCGTCGATCCCCTGGAGAAAAGGCTTCTCCCGACGGCAAGGGGCACACCATGTGGCCCAGACATTCAGGAGCACGGGCCGGCCCCGCAAGTCCTCCACCGCCACCGAATCCCCCTCCAAGGTGGCCGCCACGAACGAAGGTGCTTCGTTCCCGGGTGAAGGGGGACCACCACTCCCTTCCCCCTCGCACCCGGAGACGACCCCGATGAGAAGCACCCAGAGACCTGCCGTCCACCGCCGCAGCGTCCCCCCCGAGTGGCGCCGGGACCGTTCCCAGGAGACCGGAGCCCCTCCCGCGACGCGCCTCATCGATCAGGGACCCGAGCCACCGCCGTACGGACCCGCTCTCCTTCTCCGGACGTCTCCGTCCACGAGAAGAGGAGCCGTCCCTCCGGAAGGCTCGCCATGCGGGGAAAGCCACTGGAGCGGGAATCCTCGGTGGTGGTCACCCGGTGCACCTCCCCCAGAGTCCCTTCAGCGGACACCCTGCGTACCTGGAGCTCCGCTTCGCCGTCTACCCGTTCGAGCCAGCTCACCACGGCTTCCTCCTCATTCAAAAGGATCACCTGGGCCCGTCCCAAGGGGTTCCCGCCGTCCACCCGGACCGGTGACGAAATGGTCCTGCCCCCGTCGGCGGAAAAAGCCGCCCGAACCACGGGTTCGTCTGCGGCCGCCGAAAACCAAGCCAGCGCCACCGTGGAACCGAATCCGTCCGCTGAGGGTCCGTTCACCGGGCATGCCGGAATTCTCCAGCCATCGTCGTGAACGGTTACCGGCTCCGTCCACCCCTCCCCGTCGTAGCGGACCAGGGAGATATCCCGGACCTCGTCCTCCGTTCGGTCCCGATAGGCCAGGACCGGTCCCCGGTCGGTTACGGCTGCTGCGGTCTGACAGCAGTCGCACACCCGCGAATCCAGTACCTTCTCTGGTCCGGGACCCTCCGCCAGGGAGCGGGCACGAAACCGGAGGGCCATCTCGGGCGGGTCGGCTCCCGCCTCGACCCCTCCTTCCTCCTCGAAACGGGCGTAGTCCCGGCCGTCCAACCACGCCAGAGCATACCCCCCCTCCCACGGGAGGAATGAAACGAAGCCGTGCTCGGTCCGCGTGTCGTCCTCGTGGGGAATCCAGACATCGGACCAGCTCGCTCCCCCGTTCTGGGAGTGACTCACCCGCACGCTGTAGTCCACCCCACCGGTGGGCCCGGAGACGAGCCAGTGGGCCACGACGACGCCATCCCCCAACGGCGCCACCGAAGGGAAGTCCGCCCAGTTCACGAAGAAACTGTCCCCTTCCGCCACGGTGGTTGGCGAGGCCCATCCATCTTCCGCCAGGTGAGCCACCTTAAGGGCGTGCTCCCCTTCTCCCATGACCTCGATCCAGCTCATCCAGCCCCCGCCGTCCGGGTCCGAAGCAAGATTGGAGCCCTGGCTTCCCACTGCAGCAGGAGACGGTAGCTCTTGATAGCCCGGAACCACCGACACGCCATCGGCGCAGCCACCCACCCCGGCCCAAGGCGCGATACACAGGAAGGACCGAATCCACCAGCTCGAGCGCCGGGCGCTGCCGCAGATCCGATGGCCCTCCAGCGCCCACGGAACCGTGGTGTGCGCTTCGGCCGTTCGTGCCCTATAATTCGATAACTTGAGCATTGCTCGTCGGTGGTGGTCGGAGGTTCTCGCTCCGGGAACATCATGTCGACGGCATGGGCCACCGTCCCGAGGGCTGCAGGAGTTCGGATCGGGACTGGAGGTGCCGTGTACGGGTCAAGGTAACGGATGGAGCCCCTTTGTACCGCCCCTGGCGCCCTCCCTCGGGACTCGATCGGCCGACACCGATGTCCCGTGGAGCCGTGAACGGACGATCCCGTACACGGCGACCGATACCTGGCCCGCCGGCGGCTCGACGGTCAGGAGAAGTACCGGGCGCTGGCCCCCGGTACGCCGACCGATGGATCCCCAGAGGAGACTGGCATCCATGCACGCAAACGCAAAGCCGAGCCGCGCGGCGCTCCGAGTTCCGTTGGCGGGATGGTTGCTCCTGGGAGGAGCCCTCCTCATCCCCGCCCAGGAGGTCCACGGTCAATATTTCGGCCAGAACAAGGTCCAGTACGACCGGTTCGATTTCCGGGTCCTGAACACGCCCAACTTCGACATCCACTTCTACCCGGAGAAAGAAGCGGCGGTCGAAGACGTGGCCCGGATGGCCGAACGGTGGTATGAGCGGCTCGCCCGGCTGTTCCAGCACGACTTCGAGTCAACCAAGCCCCTCATCTTCTACGCCGATCACCCCGATTTCCAGCAGACGAACACGATCGGGGGACACATCGGCGAGGGCACCGGCGGTGTTACGGAAGGGCTCAAGGACCGGGTGGTGATGCCCCTGGCAGGGTCCTACGCGGACACGGATCACGTGCTCGGACACGAGCTCGTTCACGCCTTTCAGTTCAACATCGCCCAAACGCGCCGTGGGGGTGGTCTGCAAGCCCTCATGCGGCTTCCTCTCTGGTGGGTTGAGGGGATGGCCGAGTATCTGTCTCTCGGAACCGAGCACCCCCTCACCGGCATGTGGCTTCGGGACGCCTTGCTTCGGGACGACCTGCCGACCCTGCGGCAACTCACCCGGGAAAGCCGATTCTTCCCCTACCGCTTCGGGCAGGCGTTCTGGGCGTCCGTAGGTAGCCGGTACGGTGACGAGGCGGTGGTCCGGTTGTTCCGAACCTCCCTCCGAATGGGATGGGAGCCGGCGGTGAAACAGGTCCTGGGCGTGGAGGCCGATTCCCTTTCCGCCCGCTGGCACGAAGAAGTGACCGAGCACTACCGGCCGCTCATGGAGAACCGGACCCCGCCGGGCGAAGCCGGGACGCTCCTCCTGGCTCCCTCCACCGGGGCGGGACACCAGAACGTGGCCCCGTCGGTTAGCCCGGACGGCCAGACCGTCGCCTTCATCTCCGAGAAGGATCTGTTCAGCTTCGACCTCTACCTGGCCGACGCGCGGACGGGCGAGATCCAAACGACGCTGGCCAGCAGCGCCGCCGATCCCCACTTCGACGCGCTGCGCTTCATCGACTCCTCCGGAGCGTGGTCGCCGGACGGAGACCGGTTGGCGGTAAGCGTATTCGCGGAAGGGCGTAACAAGCTGGTCATCTACGACACCTCCTCCGGCCATGTGGTGGAGCAGGTAGCGGTGGACCGGGAGATCGGCGAGATCTCCGGGCCCACCTGGTCCCCCGACGGAAGCCGCATCGCCTTTTCCGGACAGGTGGGAGGGATGGCCGACCTTTTCTATGTGGATCTGGACACGGGCGAGGTGGAGCGGCTCACTCAAGGGCGCCACGGAGACTATCACCCCACCTTCTCGCCGGATGGAAGCACCCTGGCGTTCGTCTCCGACCGGGGTGGGGAGACCGACTTCGAGAGGCTCACCTACAGTAAGATGCGGCTCGCCCTCCTGGACGTGGACACCCGGGAGGTGGAGGTGCTGGAGGTCTTCGGCAACGTTCGCCACTCGAACCCGCAGTTCAGCCCGGACGGGCGGAGCCTTTTCTTCCTCTCCGACGTGGACGGGTTCAGCGACATCTATCGGATGGATCTGGACGAGGAAGAGATCCACAGGGTCACGGAGCTGGCCACGGCGGTCAGCGGGATCACCGAGATGGCCCCGGCCATGAGCGTGGCCCGAGCAACCGGTACGGTGGTCTTCTCCGTCTTCGACGACTTCCAGTTCCACATCTACTCCATGGATTCCCGGGAGGCCATGGGCGAGCTCCAGGTCGTATCGGCGGACGATACCCCGTTCGCCGGTCGCTTCCTTCCCCCCATGGACACGGGCGTTCACAGCCGGGTGGGGTCGTACCTGGAGGATCCGGATACGGGGCTCCCCGAGCCGGGCCGACACTCGGCCGGAAACGCCCAGAGCTACTCCCCGTCCCTGGAGCTGGATTACGTGGGCCAACCCACCATCGGGGCGGGGACCGATCAATTCGGAGGGTTCGTCAGTGGGTCGGCAGCCGCCTACTTCAGCGACATGCTGGGGAACCGGAACCTGGGAGTCGCCGTCCAGGCCCAAGGAACGTGGAAGGACATTGGGGGCCAGGCGGTCTACCAGAACCGGGAGAGGCGGTGGAACTGGGGGGTGAGCGGAGGCCGGATTCCGTTTCTCTCCATGCGGTCGGCAGCCACCCGGGATCCCTCCACCGGGAACACCGTCTTCGTGCAGGACCTCCACCGGATCTTCCTCAGCCAGGCCCAGGGGCTCGTTTCCTATCCGTTCAGCTCCACCCGGAGGGTGGACCTGCACATGGGCGTGAGTCGGTACTCCTTCGACCTGGAACGGGAGCTGATCGAGTTCGATCGGTTCGGTCGGCTCGTCTCCCATGAGAGAGATGAGATGCACGAGCTGGTCCCGGCGCCCCTCAACCTGCTGGAAACCTCGGTGGCCCTGGTGGAGGACAACAGCATATTCGGCTTCACTTCACCCATCCGGGGCCACCGGTACCGACTGGAAGCGAGAAACACCACGGGGACCCTGGATTATCAAACACTGACCGCCGACTTCCGTCGGTACTTCAACCCCACGCCCCAACTCACCATGGCCTTCCGGGGGATGCACGTGGGACGCTACGGTGAGGGCCTGGAGGACTCGGTGATTCAGCCCCTTTTCCTGGGGTGGGAGACCTTCGTCCGAGGCTACTCGCCGCAGTCCTTCCAGAGGGGTGAGTGCTCTCCGCCGGAGGCCGGGGAGGATGGAACCTGTCCTGAGTTCGACCGGCTGTTCGGGCAACGGGTGGCCGTGGCCAACGCCGAGATCCGAATTCCGCTGGTAGGAACGGACCGATTCGGAATCTTCAACGTGGGCTTTCTCCCCACGGAGCTGACAGCGTTCGCCGACGCGGGCCTGGCCTGGAGCGAGGAGGAGGAACCCGAGCTCGCCTTCGCCCGCACATCCACGGACCGTGTTCCCGTTTTCAGCTCCGGCGTCAGTGCCCGGTTCAACCTGATGGGATTCGTAGTCATGGAGTTCTACTACGCCGTTCCGTGGCAACGGCCGAGCCGGGGAGGGCACTTCGGGTTCCATGTAGCTCCCGGATGGTAACCCGGGAGAGAGCTTCCCACCCGGAGCCTTCCCGGTTCCCGGCGGCACTGACCCATTTCGTGCGATTCTGGAACGACGAGCGGTTCTGGGAGTGCCACGAGGTACTGGAGGGACCGTGGCGCAGGAACCGGAGTCCCTTCTATCACGGGCTCATCCTGGCAGCGAGCGCCTACGTCCACGTCCAACGGGAAAACCCCCACGGGATCCAGGCGCAATTTCGAAAGGCTTTGAAAACTCTGGAGCTGTTCCGGCCGTACTACCTGGGGGTGGAGGTGGAGGAGCTCGTCAGTTGGGCCCGAGAGGGGATTCGGGTGACCGAAGAGATCGGCGCCGGGAGTCGCCCTTCCCCCGCCTCGTGGTCCCGGGTCGTTCCTCCCCGACGCCTCGAACTCATGGAAGAGCGGATCCGAGGGACCGAGCCGGAACTCTCGGCAGCAGACCGGCCTCTGGAGAGCACGCACGACCAGGACGCCGAAAGGTGGACCGGCGCCGGGACGGGGGGCGACGTTGCCGAACCCGGAGCCGACGCCCCGTCCGGTCAGAAGAGACGGAAGCGAATGTAGCGTCCCGGGTTCTCTCGGACGTCCTCGGCCAGAACCGAGATGCTCGCAGCGGCTCGGTGAATGTTTTCGGCGGCCAGGTTCAGGTTCCGGTATAGGGAGTCGTTCACGGCAAGCTGCCCCAGCGTGCCCTCCCCCCCTTGGATCCTTCCGAGCATCTCGTCCAGACTCCTGCTCGTTCCGTGAATGCGCTCCGCCGTGGAGCGAAGCTCCGTCACCGTTGAGTCGGCCCGTGCGATGGCCCGGGCTAGCTCCGGTCCCGACCCGGCCGCTTCCTCGATCCCTTCCGCCGACCGATTCAGGCTCGCGATGAGACGTTCCAGCTCACCTCGTTGGCTCCGGGCGAGCCCGGAGAGGGTCTCGGCCAGCTCACGCATCTCCTGCACCCCTTCCTGAGCCGCCGCCACCGTGGGGTCGGACAGCAAATTCTGAAACCGATCCAGCAGGTCCACGGCCTCGTCGCCCAGCTCGTCGGCACGATCGAAGATCCGGGTTGTTGCCGTACCCGGAATCCGTCCACCTCCTTCCAGGAGCTCCCCGGCCTCGCCGGGAATGATCTCCACCGTCCGTCCCCCCAGGAGGTCTCCGGAACCGAGATGGGCTCGAGAGTCGGTGGGAATGTCCCAACGCCCCTCCACCTCCAAGGTGATTTCAACCCCTTCCGAGGTCAGGTCGAAACGGTGAACCCGCCCGATGTTCACACCGCGCATCTGCACCGGGTCCCCCTGGCGGAGTCCCCCAGCGTCCACCACCTCCGTGTGGACCATGTACCTGCCCCGGAAGGTGGCTGGATCGGTGAGAAGGAAGAGGACCAGGAGAAGCGCCGTGATCCCAGTGATGACAAAGATCCCGATCCGGACCTCGCGTCCCCCGGCGGGAGCCGGGGTGCTCCGGTCCAGCTCATCGTCCGAAGGCGTTCCCTTTCCTCCCGCTCGTTCGATCACTCGACCTCCACAAAGTCGAGGGCCGCCGCCGCCGAAGCCCGGTCCACGAAGGCCTTGACGACCGGGTCGGCGCTCTCCCGGAAGGCCGATGGCGCCCCGACGAATCGGAGCCTTCCCCCCTCCAACATGGAGACCCGGTCGCACATGGCGAGTCCCCCTTCCACATCGTGCGTGACAATGATGGAGGTCACCTGAAGCTCGTCGGTGAGCCTGTTGATCAGGCGCTCCACGGCAGCCGTGTTCACCGGGTCCAGTCCGGTGGTGGGTTCGTCCCACAGGAGGATTCGCGGCCGACTCACGGTGGCACGGGCGATCCCCACGCGCTTCTTCATCCCCCCCGAAAGCTCGGCCGGGAGCATGCCCAGAACTTGGTCCGGCTCCAGGTTCACCAGCTCCAGGGCGTCCCAGACCCTCCGAGCCACCTCGCGCCGGGGGAGGGTCTTGAGCTGCTCCTCGGGGATTCCCATCTCCACGTTTTCGAAGACGGTGAGGGAGTCGAAGAGAGCGGCGTGCTGAAAGACGTAGCCCACCTTGTGGCGAATTCTCCGGAGTGCCGACTTTCCGTCCCGGTATACCGAATCCCCTTCCACCAGCACGTCGCCCAGATCCAACTCGATCAGGCCGATGGTCGTCTTGAGAAGAACGCTCTTCCCCGTCCCCGATGGTCCGAAGAGCCCGAACATCTCACCCCGCTCCACCTGGAGCGAGATGCCCTGTAGGACGGGATGGTCGAACGACTTGTAGACGTTTCGGTACTCGATCATCACTGAAGGAAGAGGGGAGGAAAGAGAGCGTCCAGGATCAAAATGGTCAGCGTCATGAACATGACCGACGCGGTGGTGGTCCGGCCTACCCCTGCCGCTCCACCCGAGGTCCGCAACCCCATGTGCACGGCAATGACGGGTATGGCGAACCCGAACGTCACGGCCTTCAACATGGAGTAGAGCAAGTCCCAGTTGTGCCAGAAGAGTTGGGCTCCATAGAGGAAGGACTGATACCCGAGGCCCGTGGTCCTTCGGGCCGCTTCCATACCCGCCAGGATCCCGACCAGGTTCGCGATGGCCACCAGAACCGGCATGATGATCACGCCGGCCACGATCCTGGGTGCACCCAGGATCGCCACTGGATCCCGCCCCAAGGAGTGGAACGCATCGATCTGCTCGGACACCCTCATCGTGCCGAGCTCGGCGGTGATCCGGGCGCCCACTCGTCCCACCAGAACGATTGCGGTGAGGACAGGTCCCAGCTCCAGTACCACGCTGGCCACTACCACGCTGCCCAGGATGTAGAGAGGGACCGACCCCTGGAACTGGTATCCCCCCTGCTGACTGGTGACGATTCCCGCCAACACGGCCGTCACGATCACGATCGGGAGGCTCTGGACCCCCATGACGTAGAGCTGTTGGACGACGGAACGCAACGAGACCTTGAACCGCACGAGCGCCAGGAAGGACGCGGCCAGGAGTTGGCCGATCTGGCCCGCGTGCTCGGCCACCGTTTCGGAGGTCTCGCCCACCTTTCGGACTACCTTGGAGACGGGCGACGGGAGCGGGAGGCCCCGTTCGGTTCTGGCCTTCACCGGTAGTCCGGGGGCCCGTGGCGAGGAGGATCCCCCGGAGCCCATACGGACCCTGCGCACGGCCCCCCGGGGGCTCGGACGTGGAGCCCAGAAGGGTGTCCGAGATCATCCATTGAACACTGATTCCGCGCCATGAGGCCTTACCGAAAGCGAGCGGCTGGGCGACGCGCTACTCGACCTTCGCCTCGTCGCCGGGAGGGCCCCGGAACAACCGGGGGACCGATCAATGATCTACTTTCCGGGGGACCACCGCAAGGCGGCCGGGGGGGCTCCGGGTCGTGCCACCGAATGAACGTGGCCGGGTCTACGATCCGGGCCGTTCGCTGGAAGGATTGGCCACGCCACCGCGCATCGCGGACCGGGCCGACGGGCCCTGGGTCTTCACAGGCTTCAGATCGATGGTGAAGGTCGACCCTTCACCCCCCCGGCTCTCCACCGAGAGGTCGTACCCCATCAGCTCGCAGAGTGACCGGGAGATCGCCAGTCCCAGGCCCGTCCCTCCGAAGCTACGTGCGGCGGACTCGTCGATCTGGTGAAAGGGCAGGAAGATCTCCCCGAGCTTTTCCCGAGGGATCCCCACTCCTGTGTCCTTCACCTGGATTCGAGCCGGGGAGATCCCGTCCCTTCCCCCGGCCTCCACCCGAACGGTGACGCTTCCCTCCTCGGTGAACTTCACGGCGTTGCCCACCAGATTGAGGAGAACCTGTTGGAGCCTCCGACGATCCGTCACCACCGGCTTGAGGCCTGGAGGGACGTCCGCGGCCAGGGTCAACCCTTTGCGGTTGGCCTGTATCTCCACCGTGGCGAGAACCTCGGAGAAGAGCTCCTCCAGGTCCACCGGCTCTCTCAGCACCTCCAACCGCTGGGCACCGATCTTGGATAGATCGAGGATGTCGTTGATGAGAGCAAGGAGGTGTTCCCCGTTCACAACGATCCGCTCCACGTAGTCCCGCTCCCGGGTCTCCATCCTTTCGCCCGCCTTCTTCAGGAGGATGTTCGCGAAGCCGATGACCGCGTTCAACGGGGTGCGGAGTTCGTGGCTCATGTTGGCCAAGAACGCGTTCTTGGCCCGGGCGTTCGCTTCCGCCTCCTCCAACGCCTGCCGCAAGAGGCTCTCGGCCCTCTTCTCGTCCGTGATGTCGCGAATCGCCAGGACATGACCCGGGGTCCCTCGGTGGCCGGCCGCCAGGGCCGAGACCTCCATGGGGAAACGGCTTCCGTCTCCACGAAGGCCCTCCAACTCCCGGCTCGTGGCCCGCCGCCCCGATTTGCGGGCCTCCGTCAACAGTGCCCGGAACGGCTCCACCTGATCGGGGGGGATCCACTCCTCCACCGACCGCCCCACCACTTCGTCCAGCCCCTGGCCGAGGACCACCGACGCCCTGGAGTTGGCGTCCACCACCTGAGAGCCCGCCAAGATCAGAACCGCCTCGAAGGTCGCGTCCGCCAGACGGCGAAAACGCTCCTCGCTCTCCTTCACCTCCACCACCGCTTCCTCCACCGCTCGACGGGCTTCTTCCTCTCCCTTGCGGGCCCGCTCCGTCTGCTCCAGGGCGCTCTCCAGCTCGAGCTGGCTCAGTCTCTCCTCCCGCCTCAGCTCGTGGATGTGCCGGAGGCTTCGGGATCGGACGACGAGCACGGTCCCGGCCAAGACCGTGGCCAAGGCCAGGGAAAAGCCGAAGTGGACCCATTCGTCGGAAGGCGCGAACCGACCGGCCACCCAGAGCCATCCCAGAAACGTGACGGATACCACGATGCCGAACCACGACAGGTCCAGGAAGAGGACCCCTACTCCCAGAACCAGAAGGATGAGGTTCGTGGTTTGCATGGGGTCCCCGGTCGCGGCTAGGTGGATCAAGCTGTTTACGAGGACCACGCCAGCCGCCAGGGCCCCGACCTCGTGGCCCATCCCCGGAGGCACACCCCAGCGGCGAAGGACACTCCAACCGGCCGCCAGCACCAGTGCCGACCCCCCGGCGATAGGGGCCAGGACGACCGACTGGCTCGATGGGAG
>SKSR01000295.1 GCA_007122885.1 Gemmatimonadota bacterium | reverse complement strand
CTCCTCGTCGGTGGAGACGTCGCCGAAGGAGGCGTTTACCTCCTCGTAGCGGTTCAGTCGGGCCTTCCCCTTCGCCTGTCGGGCCTTCGGGGTCATCTGGACCCACTCGAGCTCTCGCTCCAGAGTCTGTTGCCGGGCCGAGGCCTCCCGCTCCTCCTGGGCCAGGCGGGCCTTCTTTTGTTCGAGCCAGCCCGAATAGTTGCCCTTGAACGGGTGCCCTTCGCCCCGGTCCAGCTCCAGGATCCATTCGGCCACGTTTTCCAGGAAGTACCTGTCATGGGTCACGGCGACGATCGTGCCCGGGAAGTCGGCCAGATGTCGTTCCAGCCACGCCACCGATTCGGCGTCCAGGTGGTTCGTGGGCTCGTCCAGGAGGAGAAGGTCCGGCTCCTCCAGGAGTACCCGGCACAAGGCCACTCTCCGCTTTTCTCCGCCCGAGAGGTGGGTCACGTCCGCATCGCCCGGCGGTAGGCGGAGTGCGTCCATGGCGATTTCCAGCTTCCGGTCCAGATCCCACGCGTTCGTGGCGTCGATCCGCTCCTGAAGCTTCGCCTGCTTTTCAATGAGGGCGTTCATCTCGTCGTCGGACGACACCTCGGCGAACGCTGCACTGACCTCTTCGAAGCGCTCCAGGAGCTCGCGGGTTTCCTTGAGGGCGAGTTCCACGTTGCCCTTCACGTCCAGGGAGGGGTCGAGCTCCGGCTCCTGGGGGAGATATCCTACCTTGGTCCCCTTGGCGGCCCACGCCTCCCCTTGGAACTCCATGTCGACGCCGGCCATGATCCGGAGCAGGGAGCTCTTGCCGGAACCGTTCGGTCCCACCACCCCGATCTTCGCTCCGGGGAAGAAGGAGAGGGAGATCCCCTTGAGGATCTCCTTCTTCGGTGGGACCACCTTTCTCAGGTCCTTCATGACGTATATGAACTGAGGACCGGCCATCTCTTCTCCAGGTCGCTGCTGGTTCGGGGGGCGCCCTCGCCCCCGGGAAGCCGGAAGGCGCTGTCCGCGGCGGCGGAAGCTCGCACCGTACCCGGCGATAAGGGTTGAAAACTCTCCGTTCTCGGGGGCCACCTGCCCCCGGCCGAACTACAACGCTGGGAATCTAACGGGGGGCCGGTCCGGGGTCAGGTGGGGGAATCCGTGGTCCTGGTTTCCCGGCCCGGCTGCGGAGCCCGTCGGGTGCGTATGAGGAGGCGGCGGTGGCGGCCCAGGCGCCCTCGGCGGGAAGCAAGGCTCGGTCGGGGGGGGCCGGCTTCTCGCCGGAGGGGGGCTCCGGTCGGGGAAGCGGTCACTCCTCGGACGGGTTCTCCGGCTGGACGAAGGATCGCCGGGTTTCCGGCTCACCGACTCGGATGAAGGGGACGTCCTCGGCCACGTGGCAGCTATTGCACGAGTCCACCACCCTTTCCCAGGCCTCCATCACCCGGTCGTCGTCGCCCTCCTCCAGGGCGCTCAGGAAATCGGGCAGGGTGGAGTCCAGAAAGTGGGAACGGGCGGAGGCCTCTCGGGCGGGTCGTCGGATGACCCCCCGGTCGATGGCATCCCCCATCTTCTCCGCCTGGTAGTGGGCATAGGGCCAGTTCCGGTCCTGGACGGCCCAGTACGCTTCCTCGTATCGGTATGCCACCTCGGCCATGGTGGCGCTGAAGCCCGCCATCTGGTTTCCCACCAGTTGGAAGCGCTCGTCCACGGTTCCTTCGAGCCACGCCGCCCCCCCCTCTCCTGCGCCCTCGCCGGGCCCGGTGTCGGGCTGGCAGCCCCATGCGGGAAGCGCCAACACGATGAGGGCAAGCCACCACCCAGCTCCTCGCCTCGCTTCGTTCACGCGCCTCCCTCCAGGTCCAGGTCTTCCAGGTGGATGAGCTCAACCCCTGCCGCTTCCAGCTCCGACCGGACCTGGTCGTCCCCGGACGGGTCCACGGATCGAGTCAGGTCCCAAATCACCCGGGTCCGGAAGCCTTCCCGGGCCCCGTCCTCGGCCGTCCACTTGACGCAGTAGTCGCGGGCGAGCCCGCAAACGTACAGGTCCTCCACCCCCCGTTCCCTGAAATAGCCGGCCAGCCCCGTGCTCGGCCGCTCCCCGCGGGGGTTCCAGTTGTTCCGGAATCCCGAGTAGGAATCGCTGGCCGGGTCGTCGCCCTTCCGCACGATCACCGCCGCCCGTTCCCACGGGAGGTCGGGGTGCAGGTCGGCCCCGGGTGTGCCCTGAACGCAGTGGTCCGGCCATAGGACCTGCGGGTGGCCGTAGAGTTCCATGACCTCCAGGGGCTCGCGGCCCTCATGGTTGCTCGCGAAGGAGACATGGTCCGGCGGGTGCCAGTCCTGGGTGGCTGCCTGGAGGGGGAAGACACCCGAGGTCATGATCCTCCGGACCCCGTCCAGAATCCGGTCGCCGCCCGCGACCGCCAGGTTTCCCTGGGGCATGAAGTCCGGCTGAATATCCACCAAAAGCAACGCTGCCCGATCCGGATCGATTCGCATCCTGTCACCTCCCTCCCTTCGCAGATTCGGTCCACGGCGCTTGCTGGGTCAAGAGGCTTCGGGGCCCTTCCGACGCTCCAGGATGTAGATCAACATGGCGGCGCCAAGGAGGGCCATGGCTCCCGAGAAGACCTGGGAGAGGGTGAGGGATAGCCAGACCTCCCGCTCCTCCCGGATGAACATGAGGCCGAAGCGGACTGCGCCGTACAGGCCCACGAAGGTCCAGGTGATCACACCCGGCCGGGCGCGGATCCGTTCCCTCTGAAGATAGAGGAAGCCGGCCAGGCCGAAGTTCTTGGCGGATTCGTAGAGTTGGGTGGGGTGGCGGCAGTCTTCGGGAAGGCCGGCCACGTACTGGTTCTGGGAGTAGTCCACACAGAAGGGGCCTTCGTAGGGCGTTCCGTACATTTCCGCGTTGATGAAGTTGGCGATCCGGCCCAGGCCCAGTGCCACGGCCACCGGTACGGCGATCCGATCGGTGAGCTGATAGACCGGAATCCTGTACCGGTTCGAGAAGAAGGCCACGGCGGCCAGGATCCCCACCAGGCCTCCGTGGAAGGCGAGCCCTCCCCGCCACACGGCGATCCAATCCAGGGGCGCGAACCCGTACCGGTCGAACTCGAAGACGAAGACGTGGAAGAACCGGGCCCCCACCAGGGCACCGAGGATGGCGAGGATCACGAAGGTCTCCGCCCGGTCCCGGGTCATGTTCGCCATCCTCCCCTCTTCCCCCGCTTTCTTCAAGGAGAGGTAGACCAGGAGCATCCCCGCCAGATAGGGGAGGGAGTACCAACGGATTCCGAAATCTCCGGCGATGCGGAAGAGATACGGGTCGAAGTTGTGGACGATGGAGGTCACGTAGGCTCCTGGCGCGGGGGTGGGTATCGGGCCCGAAGGCCCCGATCCTGAAGCGGAAGGATCCTAACCTTCGCCGCCACTTTCGCGCGAGGGCCCCTCGATGTTCCGCCGGTTTCCCGCTCGGACCCGGATCTCCTCTGCGATCTCGTTCCAGTCCAGAAGCTTGCTCAGCGTGGGTGGGAGGCCGTCCCCTCTACCGCTCGTGCCAGCTTGAGGGGCACCGGTGAGAAAGAGGGTTCGGCCGCGAAGATCCGGGTCGAGCTCCCCCAGCTCCTTCCAGGTTCTCATTCCTCCCAGCCTCCCCAGGTCCAGGTCCAGGAGCACCACGTCGGGTCGGGCATCCACGATGGCCCCGGCTAAACCTCCTTCGTCGGCGAACTCGTCCGGGGAGAGGGGCACCGCCCGAGCCCTGGACCGTGCCAGGAGCCGCTCGTAGAGATTTCGGAGCATGGGCTCGTCGTCAACCACCGCCACGCGGAGTCCCGCCAGGGGCTCGAACGGGGACTGAGCCGAGTTTCCCTCGTTCCCCGAAGCACCCTCGGGGCTGGCTGGTGGGCGAGGGGCCGCCTCCGATCGTCGGGACGATGTAGCTCGTACCGGGAGCCGGGCCCGGAACGCCGCTCCACCCAGCTCCCGGCTCACGCCGGATTCCACTCGCCCGCCCAATCGCTCGGCTGCCCACCGGACGACGGAGAGCCCCAGGCCCACCTGACCGGAGGGTCCCCGGGTCAAGGGATCGAAGAGCGTCTCGGACAGGCTCGGATCGATTCCCCTCCCATCGTCCTCCACGCTCACCGTGAGCCAGCCTCCCGACTCCTCGCCGTCGTAGGAGAGGTGGATGAGGACCTGGCTTCTGGCGTGGCGGCCGGCGTTCTTGATCAAGTTGAGAAGGAGCCGGTCGAAAAAGCTCCGGGGGCCCGCCACATGAACCTCTCCGGCCATGGACATAGAGAGCCGAATCGTGATACCGGGGGCGCCGGTGAGGTATCTCTCCACCGTTTCCTCTGCGGCCTGGACGGCGGGGAACTCCACCTCCGGCGAGGGCTTTCGGCCCCGGAACTCCTCCACCACATCCCGGACCATGCTCCGGAGCGCGTCGCAGTCGCGCTGGAGCCTGTCCATGTCCTCTACGGACGCGGTTCCCCGACGGACATCTTCTCGGGTGAGAGCCATCCGCGAAGAGAGGACGCTCAAAGCCGACGCCAGGTCGTGGGTCAGCTCGGCGGCGGCCCGTCCCAGTTCCTCGAACTCCTTGCCGAAGTGCCCATTCCCGTGGGGGTGCCCTGGACGAGCGGAATCGGAGTCCGCTCGTCCCCTTCTTGCAGCCGGCTCGCTTCCGTCCTCATTCATGGTGCACCTCTCAGCGTTTGTCCGCCGACTCGTCCCGGAGCTGGGAGAGCTCTTGGACGAAGGCTTGCGAAACGGTGTCGAAGGCGCCGAGTCGTCTGAGCTCGGTGGGCGTGTGGGGCACGACGGTCTTGAGGGCTCGCCGGAGTGCCTGGTCCCCGGAGTATCCGCACGCCAAGCCCACGCTGAAGACCGTGTGGCCGGGGTCGTCCAGGAGCGCCGCGGCGAAGAGGACCCGCATCCAGAGAAGGAGCCTCCTGGGCGTGGGGAGCTGGGAGCGCTCGCACCAGCGGAGGAGGGTGGAAGGGGAAAAGGCCAGAGACCGAGCCAGATCCCGGGGATGGCCCCCGGTCATGACCGTTTCCACGGCTGCGTCCAGAATCGTCCGGGCCCGTCCCGTCAGAGGAAAAGGAAGCTCCTGAGAGAGAAGGGTGCGGAGGGGCTGACCCCGGGCGGAGAGGAGCCTGTGCTGGAGGGCTTGCCGGCTCGTGTCCTCTTCCAGTTGAAGGATCTCGGCCACCCCCCACTCCCCCAGGGTCCAGATGTCCCGGACCGACTCGGGGTGGGTCTCCATGGCGGCCACCACCGTGGCCGAAGGGAAGGAGCGCAGGAGGGCGTACAGCTCCGGCGCCGGTCCTCGACCGTTTTCCTTGCCGAGGTACGGGTCCACCAGGACGATGGCGGCCGGGGGTGCTTGGCCCATGCTCTCGAAAAGGTCCTCCCAGTCCTTCAGAAGCGTGAGCGAGAACCGACGGTCCGCCGCCCGCCTCAGCCGGGAGTGCAGGACCGGGTCCGGGTGAAGGATGAGAAGGGGGCGGGGCGATACCTTCATAAATTGACGGAATCGGTGATGGTTGTGACGGAATCCAAGTGTGTCAATGGCTCGTCGGGACTCCAAATTGAAGCTGGT
>SKSR01000058.1 GCA_007122885.1 Gemmatimonadota bacterium | reverse complement strand
TGATACACCTCGTGTAGAGTCCCAGCCCAGTCAAATACATGAACCACATTACCTGAGGCGCTAATGGCAGGGTCGTCATCAACATCCAGCTCACGGCCGGAATATATCGCGTACATGTAGTCGGTTGTGGCGGCGCATCCCACATAATGTGACCGGCGCCACCGAAAGACAGGAACACCGTCGTTGTTGGGCTCAAAAATCGGATCGGATGGATGAGGGACCCTAGCGAGTGCTACCGCCCTTGCGTCGTAATCATAGAATTCGATTTTGCCGTACTGCGTATGAGCCATCGCGAACCCTCTCCCGGGCCAAGCGCACAGAGCGACAGCTTGATTGGCGGCATCTATTCGCTCCCGGGTGGGCGCATCTTCGGGACCTGGCAAGCTCTGATCCACAGACCGTTCTGGTACTCCATCTCGATCGAAAAGTACGAATCGGGCCGTCGCGGCCCCGCGCACACCGAGCAACCTTCCGTCATCCAATCTCAGCACCCGCTGAATGGGGATCTCTTGTTGGAGATGTCGGGTGTCCACATCATACCCATTGGACGGCTTGGGATCGAACCGGGTGAGACGTTGCAGGCCCATATCCCACGCCCATACTGCGTTCGGCCGTTCAGGGTCCGGCAACAGGTCTGACGGCCTCCCGCGTGAAAATTCCCCGGGGCCTTCACCGGCCCGGCCGAACGAGCGGATCACCTCGCCTGAAGATGCGTCGATAAGATGTAACCCAGGATCGCCCGACGTGTCCCTGAGCCACACCATCTCTCCGTTGTCGCCGCCCCTCACGAGGACGGGACTTCCCGGGCGACCGATAACCGGCGCCCGGGCCAGTTCCTGGCCATCGACTTGGACGGCTTCACTAGCCCCGCTCTGGCGATCTGAGGAAGGGTCTTCCGTTTGGGAATCGCAACCCATCAAACCAATAGCAGCAAGACCGGGCAGGAGAATGGATGGTTTAACAATCACACTCATTTGGGTTTCATCCCGCATAGGTTTCAGCACGGTTCATCGTGCGCGACGCGTCGGCTCAGGGGGAGTGTCCCAGTAGGCGAACTCGGTTCGCCCGAAGGTTCCCACTGCGTCAGCAGGGTACAGCGTATTCATGCATGGCACTAACCTCCTCCCTTCGTAGCACACTATTGTTCGTATTCGGTGCCGCGGTAGTCGTGAATCTCCCCTCCTTGGTCGCTGCATACTGCGCCCTGGTACTCGATACAGGTTGTGCATTCGCCAGACTCACAATACTTGTCATCGTATACGCTGTGCTCATTAATGCATACGAAGTTCTCTCCGGGCATGCACGTGGTCTCGTCGTCGTCTCCCGGACCTCCGAAGTCGGCTCCCAACCCCATGGCATTCGTCGTGCTGAAAACAACCACAGGTACTGTGAAAAGCACGGCAGGCAGCCAGACGTTCCGACTCAGCCAGCCTTCCGCTTCCTTCCACATGTTCACCTCCTAAGTTGCGGTCCACTCGTCAGGCCGACTCTAGGTGGTCACCTCGTTTTTCTTCAAGCACAGGCAGCAACGAGGGTGTGGCCTGTCCGTAGATGCACGGGGCCAACTGAACCTTACAGTCCCCCGGGTCCCTCCGCCACTACAAGGCCCCTAGGAAGGTGACCGGAAAGCCCGCACGGCCCTTGCTGAGGGCTCGCGGCTGAGCGGGCGAAAAGGTAGATTTGGCGCGGCAGATCGCATCGCTGACCGGATGACGAGCGGGGTGTGGATGCTGGGCCAGGACGACCTTCAGCGCTCCTTCTTCGATGCGGGCCTGGCGGTCGAGGACCTCCTCAAGCCGGACGACTTCTATGGGGTGCTCTACCGCCTGGGTCCGAAGCTTCTGAGCGACGAGGACTTCGCCGACTGCTACGACGGCACCACGGGGCGCCCGAGCGTGCCTCCGAGCCGGATGTTCAAGCTGGTTCTGCTCCAGGCCTTCGAGGATCTCTCGGACCGGCAGGCGCTGGAGCGGATGGCCTTCGATCTCCGGTGGAAGGCGGTCCTCGACATGGACGTGGACGAGCGGGCGGTGGGCCAGACGACGCTGTCGGAGTTCCGAGCCCGGGTCCAGACGCACGAGAAGATGGAGGAGGCGTTCCGACGCTTCCTCGAGGGGCTGGTCGAGGCGGAGGTGCTCGGCCGAGATGAGGTTCAGCTTATGGACTCCTCGGCCATCTGGGGCCGCGGGGCGGTCCAGGACACCTACAACCTGATCGGTGGTGCGGTGCGGAAGCTGTTGGGAGCCGCGGCCCGGAGGCGGCAGCGGAGCCCCGAGGAGCTGGCCGGCGAGATCGGGCTGGTGCTCACCGCCCCCGAGAAGAGCGGGAGCCTCAAGGGTCGGGCCGGGATCGACTGGTCGAAGGCCGAGGATCGGCGAGCCTTCCTGAACGAGTTGGTGGAAGAGGCGCGGCGGCTGGTCCATGCGCTCGACAGTGAGGAGAGCGAAGCCCCGGAGGTGGCGGAGGCAGTGGCGCTACTGCGGCGCATCCTCCTCCAGGATCTCCGGCACGTGCCGGATGACGAGGGGCAGGAGGATCCAGAACAGGAGCCTCCGGACGACGGCCAAGGCGGAGACGACGCTCAGGCAGTGCTCGAGCTCGGCACGGAGGTGGAGCTCCGCCATGGCGTGGCTCGGGACCGGGTGATGAGCACCGGGGACCCGGAGATGCGCCACGGGCACAAGTCTCCGCAACGGCGGTGGGACGGCTACAAGGTCCACGTGAGCGCGGACGCCGACCACGGCTTCATCACGGCGATCGAGGTCACCGAGGCCAACGCCCACGACAGCGAGGCAGCCCCGGCGCTCATCCGGCAGCACCGAGACTACGGCCTGGAGCCGTCGGCCCATGTGGGGGATGCCGCCTACAGCAAAGCCGAGCTTCGGCAGTGGGCCGGAGAAGAGGGAACCGAGATCATCGCCCCCGTTCCGCCGCCCGCGCGCCGAGAGGGTTGCTTCTCCAAACAGGACTTCGAGGTAGACCTGGAGGTCGGCTCGGTCATGTGCCCGGCTGGGCAGACCACTCATCGGAGCTTCCAACATAGCGGTGGAGGCAGGGTCTTCGTCTTCGATGGAGCCACATGTGCGACCTGCTCCCTCCGGGAGCGATGCACCGCGAGGGCTCCGGAAACGATGCGCAAGACCGGAAAGGGGCGCAGCATCGTCTGTCACGCCCTCGAGCACGTGCTCGAAGCAGCCCGAGAGGCCCAGAAGACCGCACGGGTCCAAGGGCTCTTGGCGCACCGATGGAAGGTCGAGCAAGGGATCGGCCATCTGATGCGGCGAGGGCTGCGTCAGGCTCGCTACATCGGCCGCCGGAAGACCCGCTTCCAGGCGTTCACGATGGGGCTGGTGACGAACCTTGTCCGCTTCGCGGGCCTATGCGAGCACGCCCTCGGCGGGAAAACCGCCTGGAACCCAGCGTGAGACGTCCGCTGCCCCAGATCGATACGTCGTTGGGTCGGTTCAGCACGTTCAGAGAGCCCTCTCACCGGCGAACCGGTGCCCTGGCAACGGATTGCCGTCCGCCGCCTGGCTGGGACCGGAAGCGTCCAGACCCGGCTTTCCGGTCAGCTTCCTAGTGGATTGTTCTCCGAAACGATGAAACAGGAACCGGATTGGGCTCCCATGCACGGCAACGACGGACGTTCGGCCTGGGAAAAGGCCCCCGCTACTCCTCCGCCACCACCCCCTGAAGGAGGAAACGCTGGACCCGCTGGGTGCCGGCTTCGGTCACGTAGATGTTGCCGTCGCTGTCGGTCACGATGTGGTGGGGTCGGATGAGCTGGCCCGCCTGGCGACCTCCGCGGCCGAAGTGGTCCAGGATCTCGAGCCCGTCGCGCCGGAGGATCCAGATCCGGTGGTTCGTTCCGTCGGCCAGATAGAGGAACGCCTGGTCCGGATCGGCCGACAGGGCCACGTCGAAGGCCGTTCCGGATTGTTGGGTTTCCGGGGCGACCAGACGCTCCTCCACGAACTCCCCGTCCATGGTGAAGACCTGGATCCGGTTGTTCCGCCGGTCCGCAACGTACAGAAGCCCGTCGTCGGAGCCTACGATTCCATGGGCGGTGCCGAACTGCTCCGAGGGCTCGGCGTCGGCCCCGCGCTCCGGGTGTTCGTAGTCGTCGTCGGGCTCCCCTCCGTACGCTCCCCAATGACGGAGGTACTCGCCGGTCTCCCCGTCGTAGACCACCACACGGCGGTTCACGTACCCGTCGGCTATGAAGACCTCGTTCGTTTCCGGGTGGACCCAGATGTCCCCGGGCATTCCCAACCGGTCCGGATCGTCGCTCCCTCCCACCGAATCCAGCTCCCCGATCGTGAAGACGTGCTCTCCCTCCCGAGTGAACTTGAGGACCTGGTGTTGGTCGAACGACCCGATCCAGACGTAGTCATTGTGATCGACGAACGCGCCGTGGGGGAATGCGGGCCACTCGTCGCCCGCCGCCTCGACCCGGTCCCAGGAGCTCACCAGATTTCCGTCCGTATCGAACTCCAAGATCGGGGGGGAGGGCGAGCAGCAGAGGGCCGTGGGCGGGTCCTGGACCGCGCCGACCTCCCGGTCGGTCAGGTTGTCGGGAGCCGTCGTCACCCAGATCCGGTCCTGCCCGTCGATGGCCAGTCCGGGAACGGGAGCCATGATCCAGTTTTCCGGCAGAGGGGCCGGCCACCAGGGATCCGCCTCGAAGACGGGAATCCCTTCCTCCAAGGCCACCCCTTCCGCACCGGAGGAGGGGTTCCCGGGGTCCGGGTCCTCACACCCTGCCACGATGAAAGCCCCCCCTACAAGGAGCGACAGAAGAGGGACGGGAATCCTGCAGTTCGGCACATTCATTCCGTTTCGTTCCCTTTCCCGGGTCAACCGGTGGGCGCCGACGCGTCCGTAGCTGGATGAGTGAAGGCGCAACGGCTTTGCTTCAGGCCCACGATCATGAATAGATCTCCGACAGGCTCCGGTCCAGTTGCTCCAACTCGGGATCGGAGCCCACGGTGATCCGGACGCAACTCGGCAATCCGAACATGGGAAGCCGGCGCACCCGAACCCCCCTCCGTGCGAGTTCGTCGGTACAGTGGACCGCCTCCTCCTCCCGGTTGAACGGGACCAGGACGAAGTTCGTCCAAGAAGGTACATGTTCGAGCCCATACGACTCGAATATTCGGTACATCCGCTCCCGGCCCCGTGCGGTTCGGCGTACCGCCTCCTGGACGAACTCGTCGTCTTCCAAAGCCGCCAGGGCAGCGGCCTGGGCAGGCCCCGAGGGATCGAACTTGAGCTTGGCAGTGGCCATGGGCTCGATAAGCTCACGAGGCCCCAGAGCATAGCCGACCCGAAGCCCAGCGAGGCCGTACGCCTTGGAGAAGGTTCGGAGGACGATGACGTTCGGGTACCGATGGGAAAACACCTCCCGGTAGCCCGGAGCCAGGGATGCGGCGAACTCGGCGTACGCTTCGTCCACCACCACCAACACCTCGGCCGGAACCCGCTCCATGAGCGCCCGGAAGGCGTCGTCGGTGAAATACGTGCCCGTCGGATTGTTCGGATTGGCGAGGTAGATCACCCGCGTCCGGTCCGTGACGGCCTCTCCCACCCGAGCCAGAT
>SKSR01000345.1 GCA_007122885.1 Gemmatimonadota bacterium | reverse complement strand
TCCCCGGAGGTCCAGAAGCTCAAGACCCGACTGCACCGGCAGCTTCTGGAGCGTCTCAACCTCAGCTTCCTGGGAGAGAGGGATCGAGCGGAGGCCGAGGTGGAGGTGGCGAAGATCGTCCGCCAGATGCTCTCCGAGGAGAGCACGCCGCTCAACCTGGAGGAGCGGGACCGCGTGGTGGATCAGGTGGTGGACGAGATCTTTGGGCTCGGGCCCCTGGAGCCTCTGGTGAAGGATCCCTCCATATCGGACATCCTGGTGAACGGGAGCTCCCAGGTGTTCGTGGAGCGGAACGGACGCCTGGAGCCCACGGGAGTGAGCTTCCAGAACGACCAGCACCTCCTGCAGGTCATCGACCGGATCGTGTCGGCGGTGGGCCGTCGCATCGACGACTCCTCCCCCATGGTGGACGCCCGCCTGGAGGACGGTTCCCGTGTGAACGCGATCATCCCTCCCTTGGCCCTGGACGGGCCTCATCTCTCGGTGCGGAAGTTCCGCCGGGACGTCCTCTCCGCCGACGACCTCCTGAGGAACGGCTCCCTCAACGAGCCCATCCTCCACTTCCTGCGAGCGGCGGTTCAGGCTCGGCTCAACGTCCTCATCTCCGGGGGAACGGGCTCCGGGAAGACGACCTTCCTCAACATGCTCTCCGAGTCCATCCCACACACGGAGCGCATCGTGACGATCGAGGACTCGGCCGAGCTCCAGCTCCGCCAGCCCCACGTGGTTCGGCTCGAGACCCGGCCCCCCAACGTGGAGGGGAAGGGGGCCGTGGGTCAGCGGCAGCTCGTCATCAACTCCCTCCGGATGCGTCCGGATCGGATCATCCTGGGCGAGGTCCGCGGCTCCGAAGCGCTGGACATGCTCCAGGCCATGAACACGGGGCACGACGGCTCCCTCACCACCCTCCACGCCAACTCTCCGCGGGACGCCCTGAGCCGTCTGGAGACCATGGTCCAGATGGCCGGACTCAACATCGGCGAGACGGCCATGCGCCGTCAGGTCGCGTCGGCCGTGGACCTGGTCATCCACCTGGCTCGTCTGTCGGACGGACGGCGCCGCGTCCTGAACGTCTCGGAGATCGTGGGGATGGAGGGCGAGGTGGTGACCATGCAGGAGCTCTTCCAGTTCGAGCGGCGGGGCGTGGACCAGGAGGGAACCGTTCTCGGGGACTTCCGGGCCACGGGCATCCGACCCCGGGCCGCCGAGCAGCTCCAGGCCGTGGGGGTGGACCTGGAGGAAACCCTCTTCGCCGACCCGGTGGGTCGGCGCACCTAGGGAGATCGGGTTGTGATCGACCTCATCGCGTCCGCGGAGGCCCTCCGGGCCGTGGTCCTCTTCTCGGTGGTGGCCCTCCTCACCGTCTCCGCCGTTCTCCTCTGGGAGGCGTACCGCCGGTGGGTCCGGAGTCGCACGGCGAACCGGACTCTCGAGAAGGTGTTCGGCAGCGAGGGTTCGAGCTCCGTGGCGGGCGAGCCCGGAAGGGACCCGAGCTCCCTTCTGATCCGTACCGCGGGGAAGGGGCCCCGGTGGCTCGAAGCCGTCGTGTTGGCCCTTCCCCACCGGGAGGACCTGCAGCGCCTTCTCGACCAAGCCGGCGTTCGGTGGAGCCCCGGGTCCGTGGTCCTGGCCTCCGCGGGAGCTGCCGTGGCCTTCGGGTTGGTGGCCTCGGTAGTGGGCCGTGGTCCCGTCCTCCCCATGCTGGCAGCAGGGGCCGGGGCCGTTCTCCCCTTCGCATACCTGCGTTGGAAGAGGTCCCGCCGGTTCCGGGCCTTCGAGGAGCACTTTCCCGAAGCCATCGACCTCATGGCCCGTGCGGCCCGGGCCGGTCACTCGTTGGCCGCCGGCCTCAAGGTCGTGGGCGAGGAAGGGGAGGAGCCCGTGGCCGGGGAGTTCCGGACCGTCTACGAGGAGCAGCGCTTCGGGCTTCCCCTGAAGGACAGCCTCATGGCCCTGGCGGACCGGGTGGAGGTGGTGGACGTGCGGATCTTCGTCACGTCGGTCCTCATCCAGCGGGAGTCGGGGGGGAACCTGGCCGAGAACCTGGACGGCCTTTCGGCCGTGATCCGCGGCCGGTTCCGCTTCAAGCGGGACGTGAAGACGAAGACGGCCCACGGCCGGGTGACCGGCACCGTGGTGGGGCTGGCCCCGGTGGTGGCCGGCTTCGGGATGTACGCCCTGAACCCGGACTACATGGCCCCTCTCATCCAGGAGCCGCTGGGACGCGCCATGCTCCTGGTGGGCGGGACGATGATGGCGCTGGGGTTCGGGGTGATCCGTCGAATGGTGGACGTAAAATTCTGAACCGGGCGAGCCCCAGGAGTCGAACAGGACGATGATCTGGATCGTGGTGGGTCTCATCGCCGTGGCCGTCACCCTCATGGTGCTCGGCGTGGCCGGCCTGGTGGCGAACCCGGAGGCCCGCCTCGTCCGGCGGCGTCTGCAGGGCGTGCCCGCTCTGGAAGGTGGGGTCGCGGAAGCCCGGGAACGGCGGCGGCGAAGGGAGCGCCGGGAGAGCTTGGAGTCGTTCCTCGAGGCCTTCGGGGAGCGGGTGGGGAAGGAGCGGGGGCGGGACCGGGCGGTCCGGGACATGCTCGTCCAGGCCGGATACCGACGTCCCAACGCGGGTCTCCTGTACATGGGCCTCCGGGTGGTCCTGGCCGGCGCCGGGATCCTGGTGGGGATCGTCCTGGCCACCTTCCTGGGCGCCTCGGCTCCCCAGCGCCTTCTCTTTCTGGGGGTCTGCGGGATCTTCGGTTGGATGCTCCCCTTCGTGGTGGTCCTCCGGCGCCTCCGGAAGCGTCAGCGGGAGATCCAGCGCACCCTGCCGGACGCCCTGGACCTCATGGTCGTCTGCGTGGAGGCCGGCCTGGGGTTGAACCAGGCTCTGGTCCGGGTGGGGGAGGAGATGGAGCGGGTGAGCGGTGCCCTCTCGGAGGAATTCACCCTGGTGAGCCTGGAGATCCGGGCGGGAACGCCCCGGGGGGATGCTCTCCGGAATCTGGCCGACCGGACCGGGCTTCCGGACGTGCGGGGCTTCACCGCCATGCTCATCCAGACGGATCGGTTCGGGACCTCCATCGCCGACGCTCTTCGGATCCACGCGGACGAGCTCCGGACGAAGCGGAGGCAGCGGGCCGAGGAGGCCGCGGCGAAGCTCACGGTGAAGATGTTGATCCCCATCGTCCTCTTCATCTTTCCCTCCCTCTTCATCGTCATCCTGGGCCCCGCCGTCTTCCATCTGACCGGCTTCCTCCAGCTCATGGGGGGACCATGAGGACCGTGGAGGTGGGGAACCGCTCCCGCCGGAGCCTCCTGGGCCGCCGGGTCGCGGTGGCGGACCGGCCCTGGAGCCGCCTGCGCGGGCTCCTGGGGAGACCCGAGCCGGAGGCGGGGGAGGGGATCCTCTTCATCCCCAGTCGGGGCGTCCACATGTACGGCATGCGTTATCCGCTGGACGTGGTCCTGGCCGACCCGGACCGGAGGGTCGTGGCCCTCTACCGGGGGCTTCGGCCCTGGAGCCGGACCCGGGTCCACCGGAGCGCCCGCTACGCCCTGGAGCTTCCCGTGGGGACCATCGAGGCCAGCGGGACGAGGGAGGGGGATCTGCTGGAGTGGGGTGCTGACGTGGCCTCCCGATCGATCGGCGAAGGCCGAGGTGTTGGGTCGGCACCGTCTCCGGGAGAAGGACGCGACGATGAACTCATCAAGACGCGGCGTCCCGACCAGGGTGCCGGCGCCTCATAAGGAGAGAAAAACCATGACAGGCCGGAGCGAAGCGGCGGACCGGGCGGTCCGAGGGATGGAAGAGGAGGCGATGGCGGGGAGCCATTCGTACCGGACGGACCGGGACCCGGATACGCCCCAAGACGCGCCGCCCCTCCCCAGGACGGTGGAGGAGACGGGGCTCACCGAGGGCTTCGTGACCGATCTGGTGATGAAGACCCTCTACCGGTCCGGCACCCAGTCCGGGCGGGACCTCTCACTCCGGACGTGTCTTCCGTTCGCCATCCTGGACGAGCCCCTCCTGGCCCTCCAGCAGCGGCGGTTTGTGGAGGTCCTGGGGACGGAAGGCCACGGCCGCCGCTCGTACCGTTTCGACCTCACCTCCGAGGGGAAGACGCGGGCCCGGGATGTACTGGATCAGAACGCCTACGTGGGCCCGGCACCCGTTCCTCGGGACGTCTACCGGGAGTGGGTGGAACGGCAGAGCGTCCGGACCCATCCCATATCCGAAGAAAGGCTCCGTAGGGGGCTCGAGCACCTGGTCCTGAGCGACCGGTTCGTAGATCGCCTCGGGGCGGGGATCAACTCCGGGAAGTCGGTCTTCCTCTACGGGGACGCGGGGAACGGGAAGACGGAAGTCGCCTTTTCGGTTGCCCGGATCATGGGCTCGGCGGTCTACGTACCCCACGCCGTGGAGCTGGAGGGGCAGATCATCCAGGTCTACGACCCGTACGTCCATCCGCCGCTCAGCGATGACGAGGACAGCGGGGATCCCCTCGCCCCCACGGACGCCCCGGCCCTCTGGACCCCGGCACCGGTCCACGACCCGCGCTTCGTCCGGGTGCGTCGGCCCGCCGTCATCGTGGGTGGCGAGCTCACCCTGGACGACCTGGAGCTGAGCCCCGGCGTCCACGAGGGCGTCTTCTCGGCACCGCCCCAGATGAAGGCGAACGGAGGGGTCTTCGTCCTGGACGACTTCGGCCGGCAGCGGGTCCGGCCCCGAGACCTCCTGAACCGCTGGATGATTCCCCTGGACCGGGCCACCGACTACCTGACCCTCCCCACCGGGCACAAGCTCGAGGTGCCGTTCGACTCCCTGGTCTTCTTCGCCACGAACCTGAACCCGGCGGACCTGGTGGAGGAGGCGTTCCTCCGGAGGATCCGCCACAAGATCCGCATGCCCAACCCGGACCGGGAGCAGTTCTCCGAGATCCTCCGGCGCGTGTGCGGCGGCCGGGGGATCTCCTACTCGGAAGAGGCGGTGGAGCTCGTCTTCCGAGAGTACTACGACGCGCTCGAGATCGAACCCCGGGCCTGCCACCCCCGGGACCTGGTGGCGGACATCTGCGACCACGCCCGCTACCAGGGGATCGAGCCCACCCTTTCCGGCACCCTCCTCAGGGACGCGTGCCGGTCCTACTTCATCGACTTGCCCCGAACAGGAGGCGCCCCATGAGCAAACCCAGGTGGGAGGCGAGGATGAAGGCGGAATCCACCCTGGCCGAGTCGGGGTCCCGGGCGGAACCAGGGTCCCAGGCCGAATCGGGCTCCGGCATGGCCGCCCCCGAGTCCACTCCGGCGTCCGGCGCGGACGCCCACTCCCTCGACGGGATCGAGGCCGGGATCGAGCGCCTCCGCGAGGAGGCCCGGGAGATGGCCCGGGCCGAGGCCGCCGAGGAATCGGGATCCGAGGGGGAGCCGGGGCCCAGCGACTCGGAGGTGGAGCTCCAGGGTCGATGCCGGGCGATCCTCGGGTGGTGGGAGGGCCGGGAGCGCCGGAAGCTGGACCGAGAAGCGGCGGAACGGGAGGAGCGGATCACCGACGGCCTGGCCCGGGCGGCCCTGGGCGTGGACCGGTTCCAGAGACTCACGAACGAGCTGATCCGGGTCCGGGCC
>SKSR01000172.1 GCA_007122885.1 Gemmatimonadota bacterium | reverse complement strand
TGGACGTGGGGGTGAGTCCGTACGAAACCCTCCAGATGACCCGATCGGAGTTTGGATGGAACGGACGGATCGTCGAGACGCCGGTTCAGGCCGACACGGTCTCCGTGGCCGGCGAGATCGAGCGCGATCTTTGGAGCGCCGTGGTCATGAACCCGGACCTCAGAGAGGTTCCTCGGCAGGATCGCGCCCGGCTCATCGACCTCATGGACCGTATCTTCCAGTGGCAGGTGGACTTTTCGCGGCAGATCCGGACCGACGACTCGTTTCGGCTCGTGTTCGAGCGGGAGGTGCGGCCCGACGGGACCATGCGAGAGGCCCGGATTCTGGCCGCCGAACTCGTGAACAGGGGAGAGCCCTTCCACGCCATCTGGTTCGACCTGGAGGGGGACGGCGACGGAGGTTACTACGATCTCGACGGCGAGTCGGTGCGTCGTGCCTTCCTTACCAAGCCGCTGGAGTACCGTCGGATCTCCTCCGGTTTCGACGAGAATCGTTTCCACCCCATACTGGAAGAACGGCGTCCCCACTACGGGGTGGACTACGCAGCTGCCACTGGTACTCCGGTGATGGCTACGGGGGATGGGGAAGTGGTCCGGAGGGGGCGCCACGGAGGGTATGGGAACCTGGTGGAGCTCCGACACGCCAACGGCTTCCGGACCCTCTACGCCCACCTGAACGGCTTCGCCTCAGGGCTCAACGTGGGGGACCGGGTCTCCCAGGGGGAGGTGATCGGCTACGTGGGCCAGACGGGAATGGCCACCGGCCCTCACCTCCACTACGAGCTCCACCGGGACGACCAGCCCATGGATCCCCTGAGCGTGGACATCCCCTCCGGCGAACCGATTCCTTCGGAAAGGATGGAGGAATGGCGAGCGGGGCGGGATGCCCACTTCGCGCTGTTGGAGGAGCTTCCCGCTCCTCCGCAGGTGCGGATGGCCGTGGAGGAGCGGCTCCGGGACCGGAGTGTGGCGGAGGTCGAGGAAGAGGAGTGATCCGTCGGGGGTGGCGAGGGCGTTTCAGTGACGCCCCATCGGTTCACCCCCGTCTCCCCGCTCGCCCCTCCCGGCGTTCGATGGAGTCATGAGCTGGGAGTTCGTCCTCGTCTTGGCGTTCGGGGGTGCGGGAGCGTTTCTCGTCCTCCGTGGCTATCTCCGACGGGAGCCTCAGGTCCGTGGGCGAGCCTTCTTGGCTGTCGTTCGCCTCTCCGCGCTGCTCCTGCTCCTGTTTCTGCTCCTGGACCCTCGCGTGCCCGGCACCGGTGCGGAAGAGGGTGAAGTGTGGGTGGTGGTGGACGGATCTCTGGGAATGAGCGCTCCCGATGGGGAGGGGCGATCGGCCTGGGACCGAGCGGTGGAGAGAGCGGCGGAGGAGGATGGACGGTTGGCCCTCTTCGACGGAGCGTTCCGGTCCGTTTCCCGGACCGGATTGGAGGACCACGAGCCCGAGCGGCCGTGGAGCGAGTTGGCCGGCGGCCTGAGGAGCGCCCTTGAGGCCGGGGCCCGGGAGGTCGTCGTCATGTCGGACCTCCGGATCCGTGACCGCGCCTCCGTACGACGGGTGCTGGAGGAGGCGGGCGTGCCCGTCCGTTTCGAGGACCTGTCCCATCCGGTGAGGAACGCGGGAATCTTGGAGGCCCGCTTTCCGGGGTCTCTATCCTCCGACGAGCCCGTGGAGGTGGAGGTGGACCTCTTCGGGGAATCCGGAGAGGCTGGGGACTCGGTGCATGTGGAGGTCCGGGAGGAGGATCGGGTGGTCGGGGGATGGGCCTTCGCCCTCCCGAATGTCGGGGAACGGATCCGACGGAGCCTGGAGCTTCCGCCGCCGGAGTCGGAAGGGCTGGTCCGCTACGAGGTTCGGACCACCCTGGAGGGGGACGCATTCCCCTGGGATGACGTGCGGGTGGAGTACCGGGAGGTGGATCCGGAGGAAGGGGTGATCCTCCTCTCACTCCGTCCCGACTGGGAGCCCCGGGTTCTACTTCCCGCGCTCCGGAGGGCGACGGGGATCGAGGGGGCCGGCTTCCTTGCGCTCTCGGAAGGGCGTTTTCTGCCCCTGGCCGTGAGCGGTGACGAAGGGACCGAGACCGTGGATGAGTCTGTGGTCCGAGAGTCGTTGGGCCAAGCGGATTTGGTCGTTCTCCACGGGGTGGAAGAGGGAGCGCCGGAGTGGTTGGAGGAGGTGGCGCAGGCGGCCCCGCGTCTGCTGGTGCTTCCCTACGGGTCTCAGGGGGCGGCACTGGCCGAGATTCAGGCGGAGGGCCCCGATGACGGCGAGTGGTACCTGGACGGGGAGGTGCCCTCTTCGCCGGTGGCTCCTTACTTCCCGGATCCCATTCCCGGGGTCAATGCGCTCCCGCCTCTGGGGAGAGCCCTTTCCCTTTCCCAAGACCCGGAGGGTGCCGTTCCCTTGACGATCAGGAGGGACCGCCGGGGTGCCGCTCGACCCCTCTTCTTGCTCCGGCAGGACGGTGAGCGGAGGGTGGCCCTTGCTCTGGCCAGCGGTTTCTGGCGATGGGCCATGCGGCCCCAGGAGGGGCGAGACGTCTACCGACGGCTCTGGGCCGGGATCTCCGCTTGGCTCCTCGAGGATGAGATTCAGGTAGCGGGGATGGATGTCCGCCCGGAGGAGCGGGTCGCGCCATGGGGTGAGCCGGTGGCGTGGAGGGCAATGGGATGGGAGGGCCAGGAGCTGGCGCTCGATTTGGAACGGCTCCGCGAGGGTGAGGTGGCGGATGTCATGGAGCGGGTGGTGGAGGTAGGGCAGGACGGACGCTTTTCCTTGGAGGTTCCGGAGTCGGGCACCTACCGGTACCGGGTACTGGAAGGGAGTGACGGGGAGGAGGTGGTGGTGGGGGAAGGCCGCTTCGACGTGCTCCGGACATCCACGGAGCTTTCCGTTTCGCCGGTGGGAACGGAGGAGCTTCTTCCGGAAGGTGAGGACTGGGTGGTGAGCGAGGCTCGGGCGAGCCCGGGCTTTCGCCTGAGGACCCATCCCGGGCCATGGGTGCTCTTGATTTCCCTCCTTTGTCTGGAGTGGGTGGGCCGGAGGCGTGTGGGCCTCAGGTGAGACGAAGAACGATGAGGACGAAAGGGGAATGAGGCTTTTCAAGAAGAAGGACGAGGAGCGGAAAGGATTCTGGAAGAAGGTAGTGGACCTGGCTCTCACCGACGTCCGCGTGGTCGTGGAGGGGATGGACCACGACTCCTTGGAAAACCTGGAGGAACGGCTCCTTTCAGCGGACTTCGGAGTCGACGCCAGCCTGCGCTTGGTGGACCACGTGGAGGAATTGGCCCGGCGCGGCAAGATCCGCGGTGGGAAGGAGCTCAGGGAGGCGTTGGCCGAGGAGGTGGGGGAGGTTCTGGCTCGAGCTGGATCCGACGAGCTGGCCGAGGCCCAGGAAGGGCCCACCGTCTACCTGGTGGTGGGAGTGAACGGGGTGGGAAAGACCACCTCCATCGCCAAACTCGCCCACCAGCTCAGGCAACAGGGGAAGACGGTGCTCCTGGCCGCCGCGGACACCTTTCGGGCGGGGGCCATCGAGCAGCTCAGGATCTGGGCGGATCGGGTAGGCGCGCACTTCGTGGGTGGGACGGAGGGTGGTGATCCTGCGGCCGTGGCCTACGACGCCATGGACGCGGCCCGGGCCCGGGGCGTGGATGTGGTCCTGGTGGATACGGCCGGCCGGCTCCACACCCACCGGAACCTCATGGACGAGCTGAAGAAGGTGGATCGAGTGATCCGGAAGAAAGCGCCCGACGCACCCCACGAGACCCTGATCGTCCTGGATGCCACGGTGGGTCAGAATGCCGTCTCGCAGGTTCGCTCCTTTCAGGAGGCTGTGGAGTTGACCGGGATCATTCTGGCGAAGGCCGACTCCACGGGGCGGGGCGGAATCGTGGTGGCGCTCGCGCAGGAATACGGTTTGCCGGTGAAGATGGTGGGGACGGGGGAGTCTTTGGACGACCTGGACGCATTCGACTCCCAGGCCTTCGTGGAGGGGGTCTTCGCCGGATGACCCTTTCGGCCCTGGACCGGCCCATCCAGTTCGTGAAAGGGGTCGGACCCGTCCGAGCCGAACACCTGGGCCGCCTGGGGCTTCTCACCGCCCGAGATCTCCTCTACCACGTCCCCCGGCGCTACGACGACGCGTCCACCATCGTTCCCATCGAGAGCTTGAAGGTGGGAGGGGAGGCCAACGTGGTGGGTACGGTCCGGAGCTGCGGGGTCATTCCCACCCGCTCGGGCCTCCGGATCTTCCAGGCCGTGTTGGAGGACGCCTCGGGAATGATCACCTGCTCCTGGCCGGGCCAGCCGTGGCTGGAGCGGAGGGTCCGTGAGGGAGACCGGCTGCTCGTCACCGGGCCGGTGAAGTTCTTCCACGGCCGCCAGATTCAGCCCCGAGAGTTCACCGTCGTGGCTCGGGGAGGCGAAGGGGACGAGGATCCCTCCCGGACTTCGGGAACGATCTTCCCCACCTATCCCGCAGGCGAGAAGGTTCCCCAGTGGATCCTCCGCCGGATCCTGTCGAAGAACCTGGATCGCCTCCTGCAGGAAGTGGCGCGGGAGGAGTACCTGGACGATGCCGAGTTGGAGAGGCTGGGTTTGCCCTCTCTCCCCTCCGCTTTGAAACAGCTTCACCGGCCCGACGCCATGGAGGAGGTAGAGACGGGACGCAGGAGATTGGCTTGGGACGAGCTCTTCTTCCTCCAACTGATTCAAGCCAAAGTTCGGCATCGAAATACGGTGGAGGAGCCTGGCATCGCCTTTTCCCGTACGAACGAGCTCCTCCGACCCCTCCACGACTCTCTTCCCTTCCGTCTCACGGAGGCCCAGACAAGGGTGCTCAAGGAGATCATGGACGACATGACCTCCCCGCGGAGAATGAACCGGCTGCTCCAGGGGGATGTGGGGTCCGGAAAGACGGTCGTGGCCCTTTTCGCCATGCTCCTCGCCGTGGAGGGAGGTCGGCAGGCGGCCCTCATGGCCCCCACGGAGATCCTGGCGGAGCAGCACGCCCGAACCCTGGAGGAGCTCCTGGATCCGCTAGGTGTGAGCACCGTCCTTCTCACTGGACGATTGAGCTCCGGTGAGCGGCGCCAACGCCTGGAGGACCTGGAGTCCGGCCGGGTGGAGCTGGTCGTGGGAACGCATGCTCTGATCCAGGAGGAGGTCCGATTCGCACATCTCGGCCTGGTCGTCGTGGATGAGCAGCACCGGTTCGGTGTCCGCCAGAGGATGGCCCTCACCGAGGGGAGTCCTCGTCCGGACATTTTGATCATGTCGGCCACGCCCATTCCCCGTTCCATGGCCCTGGCCCTCTACGGGGATCTGGACCTCTCCATCCTGGACCAGCGGCCTCCCGGAAGGAAGGCGGTTCGAACCGTGATCCACCCCACCTCGCAACGGGATCGAGTCTACCGGCTGGTGGAGGGGGAGCTGGAAAAGGGACGACAGGCCTACGTGATCTATCCCCAGGTGGAAGAGTCGGGGGACACGGAGCTCCGGGCCGCCACCGAGGAGCACGAACGTTTGGCCCGGGAGGTCTTTCCGCACCGGCGGTTGGGACTGGTCCACGGCCAGCTTCCATCCGAGGAGAAAGACCGTGTGATGCGGGCTTTCCTCGACGGCGAAGTGGACGTCCTGGTTGCGACCACGGTGGTGGAGGTGGGCATCGATGTCCCCAACGCCACCGTCATGGTGGTGGAGCATCCGGAACGGTTCGGGCTCTCCCAGCTCCACCAGCTCCGAGGACGCGTGGGCCGCGGCGCCGAGGAAAGCTGGTGCGTCCTGGTGTCGAATCCGGGGGAGGAGGCCCGTGAGCGCCTCCGGGTCTTCCGGGAGAGCGACGACGGCTTCGAGGTGGCCCGAGCCGACCTGAGGATCCGGGGACAGGGAGATCTCTTCGGCGACCAACAGCACGGTCGGGATCCCACCCTCCGCTTCGCCGATCTGGGTCGGGACGACGATCTGCTGGTGGAGGCCCAGCGGTTGGCCCGGGCGGTGGTGGATCGGGACCCGGAGCTGGAGCTCCCCGAGCACGACCGGATCCGCCATCTCCTGACCACCCGTCACGCGGAGCGCATGGAGCTCTGGAAGGTGGGGTGAGGAAGGGCTCGGAGGCCCCGTGGTCCCGATCAAAGAGGCTCGGCCATTCCAGCCGAGGGGTGGGGATGGGCGTGGGAAAAGAGCATCGGGAATTCGGCGCGTTCAGGGCCGCCGCCCGGCGTCCGAGGGATCAGGTCGTCAACAGCCCGCTGCCTGCCCATCCTTCCGGGACTCGGACGCGGCTGCCCATCCACGCTCCAGGCGGCTCACGGCCTGAGCACCTCCCACCGTACCTGGAGGGGCGGGAGCCACCCGGTGCCCCAACCGTGCAAGGCTCGGGCCCACCTCCTGCACCAAAGGGGGCTCGATGGTCACCTCTCGGCCGTGGTCGTGCCGGAACCGGGGCGCCTCCACAGCCTCCTGCAGGTCCATCCCTCCCAGGACCAGGTTGAGCAGGAGCTGGACCTGGCCTTGGGGCTGCATGGGGCCTCCCATCACTCCGAAGGCGAGCCAGGGCTCCCTTCCCCCACTTCCACTTCCTTCCTCCCGGGTGACGAATCCGGGGATGATCGTATGGAAGGGCTCCTTCCCGGGCGCCACTGTGTTGGCCGTCCCGGGCTCCATCGTGAAGGCAGCTCCCCGGTTCTGGAGGTGGAAGCCGGCTCCGGGCACCACCAGCCCCGAGCCGAAGGGATGGAATATGGAGTGGATGAACGACACCATGTTTCCCGACTCGTCGGCTGCGGCCAGGTATACGGTGTCCCCCCGGTCCGGCAGGGATCCCGCCGCCGGCGCCTCCGCAGCCGCCTTTGGGTCCAGAGCGTTCCGACGGTGGGCCACGTACCCCTCCGCCAGGAGGTCCTCCACGGTCACGCCCATAAAGGTGGGATCACCCACGTAACGCTCCAGGTCCGCGTAGGCCAGCTTCTTCGCTTCGATCAGGTGGTGGAGGTACTCCGGCGTGCCCACCCCCATTTCGTCCAAAGGAAAGGTCTCCAGGATGCGGAGCATCTGCAGGACGGCCACGCCCTGACCGGGAGGGGGGAGCTGCCAAACCCGAAATCCCCGGAAAGGGGCCGAGATCGGACTGACCCACCGGGAGCGGTGCGCCGCCATGTCGTCCAGGGTCAGGAAACCACCCCTGTCCGCCACCACCTCCACGATCCGCTGTGCCAGCTCCCCTCGGTAGAGCTCGTCAGGGCCCCGGGAACGCAGTCGCTCAAGTGCGTCCGCTAGATCGGGGTTGGTGATCCATGTACCGGCCTCGAGGGGTCCACCGTCGGCGTCCAGGTAGATCCGCCGGGCCTCGGAGTCACCTCGGAGGAGCTCCGTTCGCTCCGCCCACTCACTTGCCACCACGGGGGAGAGGGGAAAGCCGTCTCGGGCGAGACGGGCGGCCGGCGCAAGGGCCCGGGAAAAGGGGATGGTCCCGTAGCGCTCCAGCAGGTCGGCCCACGCCCGGACTCCGCCGGGGACCGTCACCGGTTCGGCTCCCTCCTCGGGAACCGAGGCGGCCCCACGGGCTTCCAGGCGCTCCCGGGTCATGAGCTCGCCCGACCGCCCGTGGCCGTCGAGTCCCACGAGCTCGTTCTCGTGGCCCGACCAGAGGAGGGCGAAAGCGTCCCCTCCCAATCCCGTCATGTGGGGCTCCACTACCGCCAGCACTGCCGCCGCGGTTACGGCGGCGTCCACTGCCGTGCCTCCCTCCTGCAGGACCCGCAGGCCCTCGCCGGTGGCCAGCGGATGGCTCGTGGCCACCGCCCCACGGGGTGCGAAGACCGTAGAGCGCCCCTCCGGTCGACGGTTGGAGCGTCCCCACACCCTGGCGTCCGAAGCGTCCCCGTGAGCTTGGTTCATGCCCGTCAAGATAGCACCGGCCTCGCCGGACGCCCATCGGTCTTCCGGATCTACCGCCTCCCGGGGGGCTTGCCCTACTTTCCGGCTTCGATCCTGGGACGGCCGACGGCCCCCCCGCAGGGAGGAGATGCATGATCGGAGAACGCTATACGGAAGTGCGGGCCTTGCCCGAGAAGGCGGGCGACGAGGTCACGGTATCCGGATGGGTGGAGACCCTCCGCGTTCACGCGAAGGTGGCCTTCGTGGTGGTCCGTGATGGCACGGGCCTCGTCCAGTGCGTGCTGCCGGCGGGTGAGGTGGACGCCGACACGTGGGAGCTGGGAACCACGTTGGAACAGGAGTCCGCCGTGGAGGTGACGGGACAGGTGAAACCGGATGCCCGTGCCCCTGGAGGCCACGAGCTCGTGCTGCGACGGCTGGAGGTGGTGGGCGCCAGCTCGGACTACCCGATCCAGCCCAAGGAGCACGGTGTCGACTTCCTCATGGACCACCGGCACCTCTGGATCCGTTCCGCACGGCAGCGGGCCGTGCTCCGGGTCCGTTCGGAGCTGACGCAGGCGATCCACGACTACTTTCACCGGGAAGGTTTCGTTCGGATCGACACTCCGATCCTCACCGGGTCCATCGGGGAGTCGGCGGGAACCCTCTTCTCCACCGAGTACTTCGGGGAGACGGCCTATCTGGCCCAGACGGGTCAGCTCTACGTGGAGGCGGCGTGTCCCGCGTTCCGAAAGGTCTATTGCTTCGGACCCACCTTCCGGGCGGAGAAGTCCAAGACGCGCCGGCACCTGACCGAGTTCTGGATGGTGGAGCCGGAGGTGGCGTTCGCGGACTCGGAGGACAACATGGCCCTCCAGGAAGACTTCGTCTCCTACCTGGTGGAGCGGGCGTTGGAGCGATGCTCGGATGAATTGGAGGCGCTCGAGCGGGACACGACGCCTCTCGAGGGGGTCCGGCCGCCCTTTCCCCGCCTTTCCTACGGCGAGGCGGTGGCGCGTCTGCAGGAGGGCGGGAGCTCCATCGAGTGGGGTGACGACCTGGGAGGAGGGGACGAAACGGAGTTGGCGGGGATGTACGACCTCCCTCTCTTCGTCCACGACTATCCGAAGGAGGCCAAGGCCTTCTACATGAAGGAGAACCCGGAAGACCCCCGGACCGTCCTCTGCAACGACCTCCTGGCTCCAGAGGGATACGGGGAGATCATCGGGGGAAGCCAGCGGGAGGACGACCTGGAGCGCCTGCGGGCCCGCATCCGAGCCGAGGGGCTCCCGGAGGACGCGTACGAGTGGTACCTGGATTTGAGGCGCTATGGGACGTTTCCGCACTCGGGATTCGGGCTTGGTGTGGAACGGACTCTCGCCTGGATCACCGGTCGGCCCCACGTCCGGGAACTCATTCCGTTCCCGCGCCTCATGAACCGTCTCGATCCATGACTCGGATCGTTCTGGACCTAAATGACCGGCGGCCGGTGTGGAGGATCCCGGAGTCGGCCGTGAAGGAGATTCGGGAGAGTCTGCCGGAGGGATGGAAGTTGGCCCGGGTAGGGAGCACGGTAGATGGGACGGGCGACGGGGCGGCGGGAGCGTCTCCCGAAGTCCTCGATGCGGTTCGGGGCGCTTCGGCATACGTGGGCCTGGGCATACCCGCGGAGGTCCTCCGAACGGGTCGGGGAAGCCTGCGCTGGGTGCACACGGCGGCGGCGGGGGTCGGAAGCTCCCTCACCCAGGAGATGCGGGAGAGCGGGGTCATCTTCACGAACTCGGCTGGGATCCACGGCCCTCCCATGGCCGAGACCATCGTGGGGATGCTCCTGTATTTCTTCCGAGGTCTGGATCTGGCCGTGGAAGGGATGTGGGAGAAGCGCTGGAAGAATGAGCCTTTCCTCCGGTCGGACACTCCAGTGCGCGAACTCTCCGGGGCGACGGTGGGCATCTTGGGCCTAGGGGGCATCGGCGGGGAGGTGGCCCGGCGTCTTGAACCTCTGGGCGTCCGGATCCTGGGGTGGAAGCGCCAGAGGAGGGGAGGGGAAGGCGGGGACAGGGAAGTGCGCACGGGCTCGGATGGCCTGACGCAGGTGCTCGGCGAGTCCGATGCAGTAGTGGTGTCCCTTCCGGAGACGGCCGCCACCCGCGGGCTCATGGATCGCGATGCGTTGGCGGCCCTGCCGGAAGGAGCCGTCCTCGTGAACGTCTCCCGTGGCCGGTTGGTGGACACCGAGGCTTTGGTGGACGCCCTCCGCTCCGGGCGACTCCGGGGTGCGGCGCTGGACGTTACGGATCCGGAACCCCTTCCGGACGGCCATCCCCTCTGGAGTCTGCCGAACGTCCTGATCACTCCCCATGTCTCGGCGGTGTCCCGGCGCTTCTGGCGAAGACAGTCGGCGCTGATCGTGGAGAACCTGCAGCGACTCGTGGCGGGCGAGCCACTCCGGAACCGGGTGGACCTGGAGGCCGGCTACTGAGGTGAAGGAGGAACGGCCCGGAGGGTCGGTCAGTCCCCTTTCTTCCCCTCGTCCTCCTTCACTTGGTCCCAAAGCCGGTCCAGCGCCTCCAGGGAGGCGTTTCCGAGGACCACCTCCCGCTCCCGGGCCAGGGCCTCCAATCGTTGGAAGCGGCTGTGGAACTTGGCGTTCGCTCCTTCGAGGGCAACGGCTGCGTGCACATCCACGATCCGGGTCAGGTTCACCACCGCGAAGAGTAGATCACCCAGCTCTTCCTCCAGCCGGGCGGCCGATTCGGACTCCAGCGCACGTTCCACCTCGGCCAGCTCCTCCGCCACCTTCGCCAGGGCCCCTCGGGGTTCGGCCCAGTCGAACCCGACGCGGCTCACCCGCGCCTGGACCCGGTGGGCCCTCAGGAGCGGGTCCAGGCCGGGAGCGATCCCTTCCAGGACGCTCCCCTGATTCTGCTCGGTCTCCTCCTCCTTCACGGATTCCCAGGAACGGGGCTCGCCTCCCTGGCCGAAAAGGTGCGGATGTCTCCGCCGCATCTTCTCCTCCAGGGTTCGGACCACTTCCGCCCTTCCGAAGCGCCCCTCCTCTTCGGCCACCACGATCTGGAAGGCCACGTTCAGGAGCAGGTCGCCCAGCTCCCCCTTCAGGGTCTCGGAGGAGCCGTGGAAGACGGCGTCGGCCACCTCCCGACTCTCCTCCAGCAAGTGGGGAACGAGGGAGCGGGCGGTCTGCTTCCGGTCCCAGGGGCACTCCCGGCGAAGGTATTCCACCAGGGACAAGGCCCGGTCCAGTGCCGTCGGGGCCGACCTCGAATTGGGCACCTCTCGTTCCGCCTCGGAGGAACGGGGGGCATCCTCTTCCCCGGGGGGGCGTTTCTCATGGCTCACTTGGCGTCCTCCGTGGCCTCTCTGCGGACCTGGAGTTTTTCAGGGGGGTCCCTGACCGGGACCTTGCTGCGAAGGTCTTTTCTCGCATCTTTCCACGACCATGTCAACGGAGGGAGGAGTTCGGGCGTGGGTGGAGGTGCGGGGAGCGGCCCTCCGCCGTAACGCCCGACGGATCCAAGAGGCGGTGGGGCCGGATGTGGCCCTCATCCCCGTGGTGAAAGCCGACGCCTATGGATTGGGAGCGGACCGTGCCGTCGCTGTGCTGGAGGATCTCGATCCCGGAGGCTACGCCGTAGCCACGGTCCAGGAGGGGGGGGATCTCCGAGCCAGGGGAGTGACCCGGCCTGTGTTCGTCCTGGCGCCGGTACCCGCGGGAGCCATGGAACGGGCGGTACGTGAAGGCCTCACCCTCTCCCTTTCCGACTCGGAAGGGGTGGAGGCTCTCCGGGCCGCAGCTTTTAGGGCAGGTCGAACTGCCTCCTATCATCTGGAGATCGATACGGGGATGGGGCGAGCCGGCTTGGACTGGCGCCGGGTGGATCGATGGAAGCGGGAGGTGGACCCGGGGGGAGATGGCGGGGTCCGGTGGGCGGGCTGCTTCACCCACTTCCACTCGGCCGACGACCCGGATTCGGCTTCGATGACACTCCAGTGGGAACGCTTCCAGGACGCCCTCCGCTCCCTGGCCCCTCTTCCCACGGGCGACTTCAGGATCCACGCGTGCAACAGTCCTGCGGCCCTGCGGATTCCCGGGTATGGGGCGGACGCCGTCCGGCCTGGAATTTTCCTGTACGGCGGTCGCCCCGGCCAGGGACTCCCCCTTCCGGAGCCGGTGGTGGCGCTTCGGGCTCGAATCACATTGATCCGGGATCGTCCCCCCGGGAGCACGGTGGGATACGGCGCCACGTACCGGGCCCGGGGATGGGAGCGCTGGGCAACGATCTCGGCGGGGTACGGGGACGGAATACCCAGAGCTCTCTCGAATCGAGGGGAGGTTCTGGTCCGAGGCCGCCGGGCGCCGGTGGTGGGAAGGATCTCCATGGACATGACGGTGGTAGACATCACCCACGTTCCGGGAGCGGCCGTGGGGGACGTGGCCACTTTCATCGGGATGGACGAAGGGTCGGCGATCACCCTGGAGGAAGTGGCCGAGTGGGCCGACACGATCAATTACGAGGTTTTGACGGGCCTCTCGGCCCGACTGCCGAGGATCTGGATCGAGGAGGGGACGGGGTGAGCGCTGGCCAGGAGAACGACGGTTTGGAGGCACTTTTCGAACGGGCCCGAAAGGTTCGGACCCGGGCGTACGCCCCTTACTCGAGGTACCGGGTGGGGGCGGTTCTCGAGGCCTCCGGGGGGAGGATCCATGTGGGGTGCAACGTGGAGAACGCATCCTACGGTCTGAGCCTCTGTGCCGAGCGGTCGGCCCTGGCCCGAGCCGTGGCGGAAGGGGATCGTCGGTTCCGGAGGATCGTTCTCTGCGCCGATGGGCCGGATCCGCCGGTGCCGTGCGGTGCGTGCCGTCAGGCGCTGGCCGAGTTCGAGCCCCGTTTGGCCGTTCACTCCGAAGGAGACGAGGGACGACGGGTGCGTTGGGGCATGGAGACGCTCCTCCCCGAAAGGTTCTCCCTCACGGAAGGGAATCCGAACGACAGAGGAGGCAGACGAGCGTGAGGGGACCGTGTCGAGTTTCCCCGATGGTGGCGCTCCTCTTGGTGGCCGGAGCGTGCACCGATGACATCCCCACATCCCAGGACCGGGATCTCATCTCCGCCGAGGCGGAGACGTTCGAGGTGCGTATTCCCTTCGGGGACCTGGCCGACGACGTTCAGGTGATCGGAGGGTTCGGAGCTCCCTGGGAGCTGAACCTGGGTGTGGTGGCTCGGGACTACCCCGAGGGCTTCGAGGGAAAAACCCTCATCCGATTCGGCTCCTATCCCACGGAGGTGACCGTGGAGGACGAGGATGGGGAGACCCAGGCGGACAGCGATCTGACCTTCGTCGGTGGTCGGGTGGTGCTGCAGGTGGACACATCCGTCGTTCGAGGGAATGGCCCGTTCACCCTGTCTCTGGCGGCTACGGACGCACCGTGGGACGAGCGCTCGGCCACTTGGGACCATGCCGTGGACACCTTGGGCGGACAGGTGCCTTGGGAGGAGCCCGGCGGGGGGCCGGCGCGCGAGCTCGGCCAGGGGGAGTGGGATCCGGCCGAAGGAGACTCCCTCGTGGTCGAGGTGGACTCGGCCACGGTGGCGGAATGGGGGGACACCCTGAACGTGAACCGGGGACTCCGGGTGGCCAGCGCTTCGCCGGGGAGCCGTCTCCGCATTCGGGCGGCGTTTTTGGAGCTCGACGTGGAGCCCTCCGTGAACCCTGATACGGTGGTGACCGAATCGGCGGGCGTGCGGGACCTGACGTTCATCTACACCCCTCGCCCGGAGACGGGAGATGGCGTGCTCCAGGTGGGGGGAGTTCCCTCCCTCAGGTCCGTGTTCCGCCTCTCACTTCCAGAGGCGGTGGATCCGCCTGAGGCCCTCTGTCAGCGGATCCGGTGCCCCCTCCCTCTGAGTTCGGAGCTGGTGGTCTTCGCGTCGCTGATGCTGGAAACGCGGACGAGCCAGCCTCCGGGCCTGCAGCTTGCGGACAGCCTGGCCTTGGAGGTGCGCCCGGTGTTGGAGCCGGGCCGTCTGCCTCGGGCGCCCGTAGGAAGCCCGGCCCAGTCCCGTTCGGTCCGGCTAACCCCCGAGCTCTTCGGTGGGGGAGGCCGTGAATCCGTGGAAGTACCCATCACCGTCTACATCCGAGACCTCTTGGACGCTCGGAGGGATGGAGAGGAGTTTCCGACCACGCTCGCCCTCCTGGCGGCTTCGGAGCCGACCCCTCCGGGTGTGGCCACCTTCGCCGGGAGCGGCCCGGAGGGAGAGCCCCACCTCCGCCTCTTGATCACCCTGAGCGAAGGGGTACAACTTCCATGAGACCGCCGTCGGCCCTTCTCGTCGTCGCGTTCCTCCTGTCCCTCCCATTCACCGCAGCGACCCTGAGCGGTCAGTCCCTCATGGGGGCCGGCGGACTCGGGGTTCCCGTGGATCCGGTGGATGCCCGGGGGCGGGCCCTGGGCTCCGCGGGCGTTGGCTACTTCGAAGCCACGCTCCTGGCGCACGACCCGGCACTGGCCGCCGGGCTTCAGATGCCCACGATCACCGCCACGTTCCAGCCCACATCCGGCCAGCTTCAGGAAGGGGGTGAGCAACGGGACTTCGGGGGAAGCCGATTTCCCCATTTCTCCGTCTCTCTTCCGTTCGAGCGAGGGGTTTTCTCCGTTACCTTCGCTGGCGCGTTGAGCCAGGAATGGGAGGCCCGTCACAACGATGTCCTGGAGCTGGGCGGTCAGTCAGTCGCGGTCGAAGATGTTTTTCGGGCTCGGGGAGGGGTCTCCACGGTCCGGTTGGGCTGGGCCCGGCAGATGGCTCCCTCGTTGAGCGTCGGGGCGGGCGCGGGAATCTATCTGGGTTCGATGGAGCGGGACTTCTCCCGGAGCTTCGATGAAGACCAGGTGGGCGAGGACGTGGAGCCCTTCCGAACTCAAGGGCGGTGGGATGCACAGGGGGTGAACGCTCAGGTCGGCGCGGTATGGGATCCGGTGTCGGCCCTTCGCCTCGGGGGGAGCGTCACCTGGTCCGGCGACCTGGAGCTCAGCCCTGACGGGGGAGACGAGGAGTTGGAGCGCCGGGAATACTCGCTTCCACTGGAGCTCCGGGCAGGGGCCACCGGCAGTCTGGCCCCGAACCTCAACCTCTCACTGGGCGTTTCGTATGCCGATTGGAGTGATACGGGGCGCGACCTGAGGGAGGGAGGGGCCCGAGGTTCCGCTTGGTCCTACGGTGGAGGACTGGAGTGGTTCGGACCACAGTTCCTCGGGCGGAGCTTGCCGGTGCGAGTCGGATACCGTAGCGCCGACCTGCCTTTCCTCTTCAAGGGAGAGGCCGTCACCGAATCGGGGTTCTCCGGCGGCTTCGGGCTGAATCTGGCGGATACAGATCAGGGGGCCCGGGCCCGTTTCGACCTGGCGGTGGAACGGGGTGAACGGGAGGCAGCGGCCTTTTCGGAGGAGTTCTGGCGGACCACGGTGACGATCCGGGTCGCGGGAGGGTGACGGGGCGGTCGCACCGAGGCCTCGGCGTCGTTTCCGGCCAGGAGCCGGCCCGGAAGGAGGTCGCCCTTTGAGGGTCCACTACCACACCTTCGGCTGCAAGGCGAACCAGTACGACACCGAGCGGATGCGGCAGGAGCTCGAGGCGAGAGGGGCCGCAACCCTTTCCCGCCAGGATGGAGCGGACATCTGCGTGGTGAACACCTGCACGGTGACGAACCAAGCGGATGCCTCGGCCCGCAAGCTCATTCGCAAGCTCCACAGGGAGAATCCAGAAGCCCGGATCGTGGTGGCCGGATGTTCCGCAGCGTTGAAGGCGGGGGATTACCGGGAGATGGAGGGGGTCATCGGGGTCGTGGAAGGGCACGACCCTATGGAGGTGGCGCAGGCGGCCCAGGCCGAACCATCCCCCCTGGTCCAGCTCGGAGTGGAGCGCTCCCTTGACCGGATCGACGTGGAGCCCGTGGGAGGCCGGATCCTCACCGGGCGCACGGGTGCCACCCGGGGCTGGCTGAAGATCCAGGACGGTTGCGACCGAAAGTGCGCCTTCTGCGCCACGCGGTTGGCCCGGGGCCCGAGCCGATCCAGGGAACCCGGAGAGGTAGTGGAGGAAGCCCGGGTCCTGGCCCGGCAGCATCCGGAGCTCGTCGTCACCGGCATACACATCGGGCACTATGGCCGGGATCTGGAGGAGCCCACGTCGCTGGGCCGGCTCCTGGACAGCCTGTTGGAGAAGGTGCCCGGAGTTCGGTTCCGGCTGGGGAGCGTGGAGGCCACGGAGGTGGATGAGCTCCTTCTGGAGGTCGTGGTCGGATCCGGGGGGTGGGTCGCTCCTCACCTCCACATGCCCCTCCAGAGCGGGGCCGACCCGGTACTTCGGAGGATGCGACGGTGGCACACCCGGGAGATGTATCGTGTCCGAGCACTCCAGATCGCCGAGCGTTTGGACGCCGGGGGGCCCGGTTCCCTGGGATTGGGTGCGGACATCATCACGGGCTTCCCCGGCGAAACCGTAGAGGACCACCGGGCCACGCTGGAGCTCGTGGAGGAGCTACCCTATACCTACGCCCACGTCTTCCCCTTTTCACCCAGGGAGGGCACGGTGGCGGCCGAGCTTCAGGAGGAGATGCCCGTCCCGCAGCGCGTAGCCGGAGAGAGAAGCCGGGAGCTCCGGGAGTTGGTTCAGCGAAAGGGGGAGGAGTACCGGCTCCGTCGGGCGGGAACCCGGGCGCGGGTCGTCCTGGAAGGGGAGGGGCGATACGTGCTCACGGAGGACTATCTGAGGGTTCCGGTGGTGGGGTCGCATTCCCTGGATCCTCGCCAGCTCCACGATGTGGAGCTGGCCGTGGAGGGTGAGGAGCTTTCAGCGGTTCCGACACACCCTTAGAAAGCGGTCCGCCGGAAAGAGCTGTCAGGGCTCCGGCCACCATCAACGTGGCGGCCACCACCCCCTCGGTCACGCACCAGAACACCCGATAGACCGCCGGCGGGTTGGGGTGCTCCCCGGAGGTGACCACGACGTTCACCAGCGATCCCGAGTCCGACGACGTGACGAAGACGGTGACGATCCCCGTGATCTCCGCGATGGTCGCCAACTGGACGCCAGGTCCATAGGGACGGCGGCGATCCGCTCCAGGGCCCCGTTGATTTGCATGGCGCTGAACCCCAGCGAGGTTCCCACGCCGAAGAGGGCCCCCACGGTGGCCATGACGCCCACCGCGTGCCCCGCCCAGTCGGATATCCCTCCCATTCGCCTGAGCGCGAGCCACAGGACGAAGAGGGGGATGCCACTTGCGGCCGGGATATGAGACCATCCGAAGTAGCGGATGATGAATCCTCGAACCGCTCGGAAGCTGGTGGCCGCATGTACGGGGATGAGGGCGCCATAGCCCACGAAGACGCTGATGATCCCGGCGGCGCCCAGTAAGACGGGCGGGTCCAGGGTTTCTCGGAGGTTTCGGAGGAGACCCCTCACAGGGGCCGGGTTTCAGAGGGACGCGGGAAAGCCGTGTTCTGGCACCATCGCTTCCACCGTCCCGTGGAGGAGACTGGCTCGCGGCGGGCCTCGGCGACTGAAGGGCCGGGACGGAGAGTCTGTCTTGGACGGCTTCAGACGGCTCTGGTCAGAAAGTCGTCGGCCCATCGATGGATGTCCCGCCGCCGAACGGCCTCCTTCAAGCGTGTCATTCGAGCCTCCCGCTCGCGGGGAGCCATGCTGCCCACGGCCTTGAGGGCCGCCGCCACGCTCTGCGCGTCCCCCGGGTTCACGAGAAGAGCGTCTCGTCCCAGCTCTCGGGCGGCTCCGGCGAAGGCGCTCAGGATAAGCACGCCGTGGCCGCCGTTGGCGGCGCAGAACTCTTTGGCCACCAGGTTCATTCCGTCCTTCAAGGGTGTGATGAGGGCGGCGTCGGCGGCCCGGTAATGAGCGAGGAGCTCCGTCCGTTCCCATGAGCCGTATCGGTAATCCACGGGAAGGTGCCCGTCCCGACCCCACAGATCGTTGATCTCGGAGACCAGGTCCTCGATTTCGGCCTTGAGCGTGGAGTAGGCTGGAATGGATTCCCTGCTCGGAACGACCAACTGCTTGAGCACCAGCCGGCCCCGAACCTCCGGATACTGCTCCAACGCGTACCGGAGTCCGCGAAGCCTGTCCGGGATCCCCTTGGAGTAGTCCAGCCGGTCCACCCCCAGGACCAGGGTTCGCTGGCCAGTTCCGGTTCGGATCCGTCGCGCTTGCTC
>SKSR01000308.1 GCA_007122885.1 Gemmatimonadota bacterium | reverse complement strand
CTCCCCCTTTTCGTCTACCGGCACGGTGCCTTGTGGGCGGTTCCCTTTACGCCCGCGGCGCTGCTGGGCTCCGGCCTGCTGTCGGGGGTCGGTCGATTGCGGGTCCTGTTGGAACCACTCACCGCCGGTCCTCGGGAAGGGGAGACCGTGGGCGCCTATTTCCGGAGGAAAGTAGGGACCGAGGCCTACGAGGCCTTGGCCGGACCTCTCTTCGGTGGGCTTTACGGTTCGAATCCGGACCACATGTACGTGGAGCACGCCCTCCGACAGATACTCGATGGACTCGGGGTGCGGAGGAGCCTCCTCCTCCGTTACCTCCGAGGAGTGGTGCGGCGAGCGGGCCGGGTCCCGGCGGTGAGCTTCGACGAGGGAATGGAGGTGTTTCCCCGGGCACTGGGACGCGAACTGGGCGACGAGCTCAAGCTCCGAACACCCGTCCGGCGTCTGGCACCCGAGGGTGCCGGATGGAGGGTCGAGACCGACTCGGACGCCTGGTCGGTGTCCGAGGTGGTGCTGACCACGCCCGCCTCGGTGACGGCGCGGCTCCTGGCCGAATGGGCTCCGGATGCGGCCGAGCGCATCGGAAGGCTCCGGGAGAATCCCTTGGCCATGGTGCACATGGTGGCGGACTGCGGGTTGCGGGGGTGGGGCTACCAGGTGGCCTTCGGCGAGCGCCTTCGTACCCGGGGGGTGACGTGGAACGCAGCTATATTCCGTCGCGACGGGGTCTACACGGCTTTCCTGGGAGGAGCCGAGGAGCCGGGCGTGGTGGATCTGGGGGACCGGGAGCTGGGAGAGATCGCCTGCACCGAGTTCCGGGATGTGACCGGATGTTCCAGCCGGGTCGTCCACGTGGGCCGCACCCGGATCCCTGCGTGGGACCGGAGCTGGAAGGCGTTGGACCCCTTCCCGGCCCTACCGGAAGGTCTCCGGGTCTTCGCCAACTGGGAGTCACGAGTCGGACTGCCGGCTCGGATCCGGGGTGCCAAGGCCCTGGCGGAAGAGTTGGCGGGGTAGGAGGCCGGCCCTTCCGCCTCGGCTCCGTTCAGTCGGATGTCCGGGCCGCCCCCTCCAGGGCCGGGGTATTCAGACAGTATGTCCCCGGCCGGGGACGGCAGATGCAGCTCCCCCACTCCAACACACCCGCTCGGGGCGGGCCATCGCCCTCGTGGGCCGCCAAGGGTTCCACCAGATCGGCGAGCACGCTGGCGAAGCGAGGGTCGTCGTGGGGGACGGGAACCCGGTGGAAGCTCAGGCCCACCGCTTCCGCTTCCTCCTTCAGATCCTCGTCCAGCTCCACCAGGGTTTCGGATTGTTCATGCATGAAGCTCACCGGAACCACGACCACGGACTGCCCCTCCAACGCTCGGACCGCTTCCTCCACATCCGGCTCGGTCCACTCGATACCCCGGTTCGTGTGGTTCTGGTAGCCGATCACGTAATCGTCCGTCCCGAGGGCTCGGGCCATGGCCCGGCACGTCTCCTCCACGTAGACCTGGTAGCGGCTACCCTCTCGGATGTACTTCATGGGTGTGCCATGGGCGGAGAACAGGAGGTGGGTACCCGGGTCCGACAGCTCCAGGCCGTCCCTTTCCAGAAGGTGCCGGACGGCGTCCGCCCGGAGCTCCAGGTAGAGGGGGTGCCGGTGCCAGCCCGTGACGCCCCGGAAGGGGACGTTCGTCCACCCCAGGGTATCCAGGGCCTCCTCTACGTCATCGAGCGCCGCCACGGTGGTGGAGGGGCCGCATAGAGGGTAGACGGGAAGCCCCACGAGGCGTTCCATGCCGTCGTCCCGAGCCTGGCGGACAGCGTCCTCCACCAGGGGGTCGGTGAACTGCATAGCGGGGTAGGCGGTCACGTCATGCCCCCGGCCCCTGAGCTCCTCCTCCACCGCCCGGGCCTGGGCCAGCGCCTGTTCGTTCAGGGGGGAGCCCCCGATGCTCTTGTACTCCTCTATGAGACCAGGGGCGCGACGCTCGGCCAGCTCCCGGCTCCGCCGCCGGGCTTCCTCGGGGGAGTGGCGCTCTTCCAGCCCGGCGTTCGTGAGGAAGATTCGTTCCAGAAAGGGGATGACACTCTCTTCGGTGGGGCTCGCGGGCTCACCGAAGTTCAAGACGATCACGCCGAGCTTCACGGTGTCGGGCCTCCATCTTCGGTCGTCGAACTGGATCGGGCGGCTCGCCGGGACCGGGCTTCCTCCAGATCGAAGGAATGCACCCCCTCCACCACCGCGCGAACCACCTCCGGGTCCGTTTGGGGGAGAAGGCCGTGGCCCACGTTAAAGATGTGCCCGGGGCGTCCTGCCACAGCCTCCAGGACTTCCTCCGCCTTCCGAACCGCTACCTCGCTACCCGCCAGAAGGGCCACCGGATCCAGATTGCCCTGCACCGCTCGGTCTCGACCCACTACCTTCCAGCCTTCGTCGATCCCGATCCTCCAGTCGAGCCCCACGGCGTCCCCTCCGGCTTCCGCCATGGCAGGGAGGAGGGCCGGATTGCCGGTGGCGAAGTTGATCGTCGGAACGCCGGCGTCGGCCAACCCCGAGAGGATTCTGCGGGAATACGGCAGCACTCCCGTCCGATAGTCGGTAGGATGAAGGGATCCGGCCCAGGAATCGAAGAGCTGGATGCAACCGGCTCCCGCCTCGGCCTGCGCCCTCCCGAACTGGATAAGGTGCTCCGACCAGAAGGACATGAGCTCATCCCAGAGGGCCGGTTCCCTCCACATGAAGGTCTTGGTACCCCACCGTTCTCGGGTGCGTGGTGACTCGACCATGTAGGTCATGAGGGTGAAGGGGGCGCCCACGAACCCCAGGACGGGGACATCCAGCCGTTCGGTGAGGAGGCGGATCGTTTCCAGGACGAAGTCCAGGGTGTCCCGGGGGTCGAAGGGACGAAGGGACCGGATCCGTTCCGCCGTGTCGTAGGGTTGGGGCAGAACCGGTCCCAGCCCTTTCTCGATCCTCACCTCAAGTCCTGCGCCCATGAAGATCGTGGAGATGTCCGCGTAGAGGACGGCTCCGTCCACCGGGAAATACTCCAGGGGAAGGGCCGTGATCTGAGCGGCCCGTTCCGGGTCCCGGGTCAACTCCAAGAGGTCCCGGTCTCCCTTCAGCTCGTGGTAGCGAGGGAGGGAGCGGCCGGCCTGGCGCATGAACCAGACCGGGGTCCGGTCCACCGGCTCCCTGCGGAGGGCACGGAGGAGTCGGTCGTTCCTGGGTGCAGGGGACATAAGGCCATGCTGTTCGAGTGCGGGACGGCCCGCCACGGAAGCGCTCGCTTCCCGGCAGGGACGGGTCCGGCTCCGGCGGGCGCGCCCCGGAGACCTTTGTCCGGGGCCCCGGGCGCCGGAACCGGGGCCCGGAATCTACCGGGTACGCCGGACTTCGTCACCCGAAGGCTCTCTCCACACCGACGGAGGCCCGGTGGCCCGGAGCCGGGAGTGACGGTCTTGATCCCCCGGGGCCGGGCGGCTCTATTCGGGGGCATGGAAACCAAGCGCCCAACCAACCTGGCGGCCGAAGAGATCCTCGGCGGATACTTTCCCGTCCTGGACCACGGCTTCGTCTCCCTGGTGGACTACATGGGCTCGGACGAAGATGTGGAACGGGCCGCCCGGGTGAGCTACGGCTACGGAACTCGGAAGAAGTCGGCTACCCGAGGGTTGATCCGCTACCTTCGCCGCCACCGGCACACCACCCCGAGCGAGATGGTGGAACTCAAGTTCCATTGCGCCATGCCCATGTTCGTAGCTCGGCAGTGGGTCCGCCACCGTACGGCCTCCATCAACGAGTACAGCGGCCGGTACTCGCTCATGCCCCTCCTCTTCTACCGTCCCGGGCCCGGGGAGCTGGCCCTTCAGAGCCACTCGAATCGCCAGGGACGGGATCGGGCGGCGTCACCGGCGCTCTGGGAGGAGGCGGTGGAGCGCTGGGACCGGCTTCGGGAAGACGCCGCCACAACCTACGGCTGGCTCCTGGAGGAGGACGTAGCCCGTGAGCTCGCTCGAATCGACCTTCCTCTCTCCACGTATACCCAGTGGTATTGGAAGATCGACCTGCATAACCTCCTCCACTTCCTCTCTCTCCGGGCGGATCCGCATGCTCAATGGGAGATTCGGGCGTTCGCTCGAGTCATGGCGGGGATGGTGAAGCGGGTGGCTCCCCTCTCTTTCGAGGCGTGGAGGGACTACGAGTTCGGCGGTGCGTCCCTCAGCCGTGCCGAGCGGGAGGCCTTGGCGGCCCTCGTCGAGCCCGACGGAGCCGGCGGCCTCCGGGCCCGTTCGGGTTCGGAAGCCCACATGGGTCCGGACCGCATGGAGGAACTGGGGCTCTCGCCCCGGGAGATCCGGGAACTCCTTGAGAAGCTGGAGCCGGAGGAGCTTCCGGATTTCGAGCTGGACCTGTCGGAGATGCGCCCGGCCCAGGAGGTGGCCGACGAGATGGCCCGTGCCGTTCCCGAAGCCGAACGGGAGCCTGATGGGTCGTAGCCGGTCGCCAAGTGGGCCGACGAGGACGGCGGTGGAGCCGGCCGAGCGCCTTCCCTCACGGCCAGGTCGGGCCGGGAAGGGGAGCGCCCCCCCCTCTGGACGGCGGGTTGGAGGGCCTACTGCTGGCGGCTCCGACGGGCCGTGATCATGTGTCGGTCCTCGTCCACCTGATGGAGTTCCGGGTCCCGGAACCCGGCCCCCTTCATCCATTCCTCCACTTCATCCCGACCGTAGGTGTTGCCCCCCGTGGTGCGGAGGAGCATGACCAGGGCGAAGCGAGCGGCCCGAGTGCTCTCGCCCCGGATGAAGTCCGCAACCCCCAATACGCTACCGGGTTTCGTGACCCGGCTCACCCTCTCCAGGATCCGGCGGTTCTCCTCCGGGGAGTAGATGTGGACCACATTGCTCAGGAGGACCATGTCGTAGGGACCTGCCGGGAGGGAGTCCTGGGTAAAATCGCCCCCGATCAAAGTGAGGCCGTCCACACCCCCCAAACCGTACTCCTCCGAGACGAAGGCGATCGTCTCGGGCCGGTCCAGCAGAGTCACCTTCATGCCCCGCTCCAGGAAGGCCCGGGCATACACGCCGGGGCCTCCCCCGATATCGAGGGCCGTCATCGCTCCCTCGGCCCGCTCCAGACAGGCGTCGACGACCCGGAGGGCTCGTTCCCGGGGGGTGGCGGCCATGCCGGCCATGTAGCGGGCCAGGCCGTCTCGCCCGATCTCTTGTTTGCCATCCCCCAAGACCGGCTCTCCACTTTCCAGGGCTTCCGGTATCCGGGTCCATCCGCGGAGGTTCTCAAGCCATAGGGGGAGCCCCCGGCCCTGGTAATCCGGCGACTCGGGATCCCCCAGCTCCCGCATCCCCCGGTCGGTGAGGCCGAAACGCCCGTCCGGTTCCTCCGTCGCCAGCCCGAGTTCAACCAGGACCGGAAGTACGATCCGGACCGCACGGGGGTTCAGATTCAGCTTCGCCGCCAGGTCCTTCGGAGTGCGCCCCCCCCGGGCCAGTTCCGAGAAGAGGCCCACCTGGACTGCGGCAGCTGCGGTGGCGGTCATTTCGGCCAGGTCCCGCAGCTCGGCCAGGGTGTGTTCGGAAAAGCTCAAGGATCCCCCGTCGGCACGGTGGCGCCTGCGGCCTCCAGCGCCTCCACGATCGTGTTCCTGTGAATCTCCACGGTGTCGTCCTCCCGGAGAGCGTATCCGCCGGCCGGTGTCATGGCCACCGGGATTCCCCGCCGTCGGCACTCCTGGAAGACCGTCCGGTCTCGTTCCCGTAGCCCTTCCATGGAGAGGGCCAGGCCTCCCAGTTGATCTTCATGGTAGGGGTCCGCACCGGCAACGTAGAGGACGAGCTCCGAGCCGTGCTCGTCCAGGATCTCGGACAGGTGGAGCTCCAGAAGCTCCAGGTATCGGTCGTCGGAGACTCCGTCCTCCAGACCAACATCCAGGTCGCTGGGAGGCTTGGCCGTCGGATAGTTCCACTCCTGATGCATGGAGAAGGTGAAGACCTCCGGGGCGGCCCGAAAGATCTCGGCCGTTCCGTTGCCCTGGTGCACATCCAGGTCGATCACGGCCGCCCGCCGGATCCGTCGTCGGTCCTGGAGCGCCCGGACGGCTACGGCTACGTCGTTCAGAAGGCAGAATCCTTCCCCGTGCCCTGGAAACGCGTGGTGAAATCCCCCTCCCAGGTGGATTCCAACTCCGTTGGCCAGCGCGAGCTCCGCCGCCCGGATCGTTCCGCCTGCGCACAGGACCGAGGCCTCCCGGAGGTCGGCTGAGAATGGAACCTCCAGGATCCTGCGCTCGGATGGGCTCAGGTCGTCCTTTCGGATCTTCTCCAGGTACTCCCGGGTGTGCACCCGCTCCAACTCCGCCCATGTGGCCGGCTCGGGCTCCACGAAGTCGGCCTCCGTCAGGAGCCCGTCCTCCAGGAGCCGCTCCCTGACTTTTCGGTACTTGACCGTGGGGAAGACGTGTGGGCCGATGTCCACTTCATAGCGGGGTGACCAGACCACCGGGGTCGGGTCCTGGGAGGATCCTCGGGTCATCTTCCGTACCTCCGGTCCCAATGGGCTCGAGTCCCTGCCCGCCTTAGTCCGGGCTCCTTGCCTGGCGGGTTTGACCCTCCACTACCCGCTTGTGTACGATGGCAGGCGGTGATTGTGCCCTTTTCGAACCTTGGAGAAAAGACGGCTGTGGCCCCTACCCCTCCCGACCGCGGGAGCCGCTCGTACCGGCGCGCCCGGCGGTGGTCGGCGCCGCTGCCCTCCCTCGGATTCTTCTTTGTAGGTGGATTCCTGGGTGTCGCCGGCGGCTGCGAGAGCGAGGAGGGACGGGAACCGCCGGACCTGGACCGCGTGGCGGAGGCGGCGGTGGTCGGGACCGTGGAAGGGTTGGCCGCCGCCGTTCGGCAGCGGGACTGGGTTGGAGCCTCCGCCTACTTCGCCCCGCACGGCCGTTGGGTCCTGGCCGGGGACTCGACGCTGGTGGGCCGGGAGGCCATCCGCTTCTGGCTGGAAGAGGAGGGAGAGGCCGTAGCCGAGAGGTTCCGCCTGGCGGTGGAGGCCGTGGAGGGCCAAGGCCATGTGGCTTGGGTGGAAGGGAGCGTTGGGTCGACCGATGAGATTGGAGGTCACAGGGGCCGGTACCTGGCCCTCCTACGGACATCGGGTTCGGAACCGTGGTTCATCCACCGGATGGTCTGGACGTTCGGCCGGGCGCCACCAGCGTATTCCATGGGAACTCGAGCTGGAGCGGATCGCCTCGGCTCCCTGGACTGAAGGGAGCCCGTGGGTACTTGGACCGGACTCAGATGCCAGCCTTTCAGGAGGGGGCCCGAGTCCGGCGACTTGATCAGGAGGGGGAGGATGGAGAAGCTCAAGATCTCGCTCGCCGCTGTGGTGGTGGTGGTCACCTTCGTGCTCATCGCTCAGAACCAGGAGGTCGTCGTCACGCGGGTACTCCTCTGGGAACTGGAGATGCCCCGTTTCATCCTCTTGGGGAGCGTCTTCCTCCTGGGCTGTCTGGCCGGCTATCTCCTGGGGCGGAAGACCCGGCTCTCCGGCTGAAGTCTCGGAGCATCGGGATGGAAGCGAGAAAGCCCAGGATCCTCGGCACGGGAAAGCCGGCCGTGGCGGTGGAGCGGGAGGTGTGGATCCAGGCCGACTCGGCCCGGGTGTGGGAGGTCCTCACCGATGTTCCCCGATGGAGTCGCCTGCACCGGGGCATCGCTTTCGCCCGTCTGCAGGGAGAGCTTGCCGCCGGGACCAAGCTTCACTGGCGAGTGGACGGAATGAACGTGACCTCCACCCTATCGGAAGTGGACCCGGAGCGGGTGTTGGCGTGGAAGGGAAAGTGTCTGGGGGCTCGCATCCACTATCGTTGGGACCTGGAGCCCACGGCTTCGGGAACCCGGGTCCGGGCCGTAGAGGCGGTGGACGGAGTCATGATTCGGATCCTACGGGGCACGGTGCGGAAGACGGTGGAACGCTCGTTGGACGAGTGGGTCCAGGGCCTCAAGCGGAGTGCCGAGGAGTCTCGTCGATGATTCCCGGGAACCCATGGGCCTCCCTATCGGATTGTGTCTTCAGTGGAACTCGGTGTCCCATCGATCACCCAAGGAATACGGTCGTGTATGACTTCTGACTCCTCCGAGCCTGCCCGTTCCATCCCTCCGGATCGGTCCGGAGTGGGGCTCCCGGTCCTGGAGAGCCCGTCCCCGTTGGAGGGCGAGGCCATGTCCGAAGCTCCTCGGGTGCCGCTTCAGGCCCTGGACGAACTCTGGTTCCAGGTCAGCGGAACGGTGTGCAACCTCCGTTGCCGTCACTGTTTCATCTCCTGCTCGCCGGACAATCACTCCTACTGGTTCATGAGCCGGGACCAGGTCAGGGAGGCCCTGGACGCCTCGGTTCCACTGGGGACGAAGGAGTACTACTTCACCGGGGGCGAGCCCTTCATGAACCGCGAGATGGAGGGGATCCTGGAGGATACGTTGGCGCTCGGGCCCGCCACCGTCCTAACGAACGCCACGATCATACCGGACCGGCTCGCCCGGAATCTGGCTCAGCTCCGGGACGGCTCCCGCTACTCCTTGGAGCTGCGGGTGAGCTTGGACGGCATCACCCGAGAGATGAACGACGCCATCCGAGGGGAGGGGGCCTTCGACCGATGCGTGGAGGGTGTGGAGCGCCTTGTGGCTCAGGGCTTCCTCCCCATCATCACGTGCATGAGGAGTTGGCCCGAAGAGGAAATGGAGAAGATGCTGGCCGGCTTCAGGGAGCTTCTGGGCCGGATCGGCTACCACCGGCCGCGGGTCAAGATCCTGCCTCCTCTGCTCATGGGGGAGGAGGCCAAGCGAAGCCGCGGCTACTCCGGCACCGAGCAGGTGACCCACGAGATGCTTCACGGCTTCGACGTGAGCCAGCTCATTTGTTCGAAAGCCCGGCTTGTGACGGCGGATGGGGTCTACGTGTGCCCCATTCTCCTGGGGGCGCCTGGCGCCCGACTCGCTGATTCGGTGGACGAGGCGGCCCAGATACCGGCGGCCCTCTCCGAGCAGGCGTGCTTCACGTGCTATATGAGCGGGGCCATATGCTCGAACATGCCGGCTTCCGGAGACGGCCAATGATCCGGGACGACGTTCCGAAGCGCGCCCGGAAGGCTTCCGGCTCCACCACCCCTGGCTCGGGCCCCGCCGCCGTGCCCGGTAGGAATGGGGGCGGTAAGGGGTACCGAAGGGTGGCCGCTTTCGGCGGGGTGTACTCGAACCATCTCGCCTTGGCGGCGGCGGTGGAGGACGCCCGGCGGCGGGAGGTGGACGCCATCGTCTGCCTGGGGGATCTGGGAGCCTTCGGACCCAATCCCGATCGAGTCTTTCCCATTCTGGAGGAGTCGGGCGCTTTCGTGATCCGGGGCAACTACGACGACTCCATCGCCCGGGGACTGGACGACTGCCAGTGTGGGTACACGGACCCGATGGACAACCATTATGCCCGGATCTCCTACCAGTACACGTTCCACAACACTTCCCCCGAGAACCGGGCCTGGATGGCGGGACTCCCCTACGAGAAACGCTTTCGGCTGGGAGACCTGGATGTGTTGGCCTGTCACGGGAGCCCCCGCCAGATGAACGAGTTCCTGTGGGAGTCCACCACTCCGGACCACTTTCTGGAGAAGCAGGCCCGGGAACAGGCATGCGACGTGATCGTGGGGACCCATACGGGCCTTCACTGGGCCCGACGTTTCGGCTCCCGGGGCTGGTATGTGAACGCAGGGGCTTTGGGGAGGCCCGCCAACGATGGCTCCCCTCAGGTATATTACGCGGTGCTGGAGGCCGAGGACCGAGAGTTGGCCGTGGAGTTCGTGCCCGTCGAGTACGACCACCACGAGCTCGCCCGGGAAATGAGGGAAGAGGAGCTCCCTGAGGAATTCGTGGAGACCATCCTCACCGGGTGGTGGACTACCTGCCTGGAGGTTCTTCCGGGGAAGGAAAGGGCTCGCGGTCGCTGGTAGGTGGGAAGTCGATGGGGAGGTAGAGGGAGAAGGTGCTCCCCCGGCCGCGTTCGCTTTCCAGGTCGATGAAACCACCGCTCTGCCTCACGGTGCCGGCCGCCACGGCCAGGCCCAGCCCGTCCGAAGCCTCCTTCCCCTTTCCTGAATAGAACGGCTCGAAGATTCGCTCCCGCAGCTCCGGCGAAATACCCGGCCCCGAGTCCGAGACGCGGATTGCGGCGTAGGTGCCCGGAGGGAGCGAGCCGCTAGGGGACGTCTCGTCCCCTCCCAGCTCCACCTTAGCCAGCGTCACCGTGCATTCTCCGCCCCGGGGCATGGCCTCCAAGGCGTTGGCGATGATCTCGTCCACGGCCAGCCGGATCCGAACCGGGTCCACCTGCACCGGGGGAAGGGGGGTCTTGGGAACCTCCAATGAGATGCGGATCCCGGGACCCGCCCTCTCCCGGGCCGCGTTCACCGCGTCCCCCAGGAGCTTGCCCAGGTCGGTGGGGCCCGGATCGAGGATCTGCCGTTCGCCGATGGCCATGAGCATGCCGGTAAGGCGTCCCACCTCCCGGGCCGCCCTGTCGATTCGCTCCACATCGTGGAGGGAGGGGCTGCCCACGGGTAGGTCGGCCTTGAGAATCTGCAAATGCCCCAGGATGACGGTGAGCAAGTTGTTCAGGTGGTGGCCCACGCCCCCGGCCAGGTTTCCCACCGCCGAGGAAGCTTCCGAAGGTCCGGTTGCAGCCGTCCGGGACGGCGAGGGTTCCAGGGGCTCGACGATCCCGACGGCCCAGGTTCGGCGTCCCTCCCTGTCCAAGGCCGGAAACGCTCGCTCCCGGACCCACCGAATCTCTCCCGCCGAGGTCACGATCCGGTAGGTGTGATCCACCCCTCCATCGATCCTCTCCACGTTGGCCCGGAAGGCCTCCCGGTCCGACGAGTGCACGAACTCCGCCCAGGCCCCCACCTCTCCGTACGCCTCCTCCAGGGAGCGGCCCGCCAGTTCGGAGAAGGAAGGGGTTACGTGGAGGATCTCTCCCTCCGCCAGATCCACCGTCCAGAAGGCCTGCAGGTGCTGGTGGCGGGTGGGATCGCCCGGTGCCGCGCCCCATGACATGGCTCTTCGCTCTTCCTCGCTCGTGGATGTCCGTACACCGAGCCCCTATGGTAGCTTACCCCCTGGGCGATAGGATAGGCGGGCGGGACCAGCGGCCGAAGAACACCATCCCCATCGGGCCGAGCGGGCGCTGGCCAGCCGGGCCTTTCCTCGGCGCCCGCCCTTTCATCGGAGACGAGGGAGAGGAGAGGGATGCAGGAAGAGATGGTCGGTCAGGTAGCCGTGGATGGCCCTGCAGTATGGGCGTTCCTGGGCTATCTGATCGTTATGGTGGTCATCGGGGCCTACTCCGTCCGGTTCTCCTCGGCCGGGATCGGGAACTTCTTCGTGGGCGGCCGGCGGATGAACCGCTTGGTGGTGGCCCTTTCCGCGGTGGTTTCCGGGAGGAGCGCCTGGCTCCTTTTGGGGGTCACCGGAATGGCCTACACCATGGGTGCTTCCGCTCTCTGGGCGGTGGTGGGTTACACCGTGGTGGAGTTCTTCCTCTTCTTCTTCTTCGCAGGGCGACTCCGGAGGTTCAGCGCCCGGTACGACTGCATCACTCTTCCCGATTTTTTCGCCGCTCGTTTCGGCGACGAAGATGGACACCTCCGGATGGTCCTGGCCGGAGTCCTCCTGATTTTCATGACGAGCTACGTCTCGGCCCAGTTCGTGGGTGGAGGAAAGGCCATCGGGGCCAGCTTCGGATTGAGCTCGGAGGCTGGCATCCTTCTCACGGCCTTGATCGTCCTGGTCTACACAGCGGTTGGGGGCTTCCTGGCCGTGAGCCTCACGGACACGATCCAGGGGATCTTCATGATCGTGGCCCTTCTCGTCTTGCCCGCTCTGGCCATCCAGGGGAGTGGTGGATGGGGTGAGGTGGCCCTGGAGCTGCGAGCCTACGAGGCCACCTTCGTGGATCCCCTGGCTCTCGGCTTGGGCGCCTTTCTGGGATTGGTCGGAATCGGGTTGGGTTCGCCCGGCAACCCCCACATCCTGGTTCGCTACATTTCCATCGGTGATCCTGGACAGCTGCGGTGGGCGGCGTACGTGGCCACCTTCTGGAACGCGGCCATGGGTGCCGGCGCCGTCCTCGTGGGGCTCGCCGGTCGCATCTATTTCCCGGAGGTGGACTTACTGCCGGAGTCGGACACGGAGAACCTCTATCCCATGCTCGCCCAGGAGCTCTTGCACCCCGTCCTCTTCGGGATGGTGGTGGCGTCCATCTTCGCGGCCATCATGTCCACGGCCGACTCCCAGCTCTTGGTGGCCGCCTCCAGCGTCGTCCGCGATGTCTACGAGAAGGTCTTTCGGAAGGGGGAGGTGATTCCACAGGGTCGCCTGGTGGCCCTTTCCCGGGGAATGGTCCTCGTTCTGGTGGTGGCGGCGTTGACCCTGGGGCTCATGGCCGAGGAGCTGGTTTTCTGGCTGGTTCTTTTCGCTTGGGCGGGGCTGGGGGCGGCGTTGGGCCCCACGGCTATCCTGGCCCTTTACTGGAGAGGAACGACCCGGGCCGGGATCATTGCCGGGGTGATCACGGGGACCGCCACGACGATCGTGTGGTACCTCACCCCCGTCCTCCGGGACTTCCTGTACGAACTCATCCCTGCATTCCTTCTGGCGGCGGTGGTCACCTGGTGGGTGAGCCTCAAGACCCGCCCTCCGCAGGATGTGGAGGAGCGGTTCCGGAGTATGGAGGAGGCTCCGGGGGAGTCATAGGGCGACTCCACGGGGCGGCTAAGGGCGAAGTCGAGGTGGTGTCCGCCTTCGGCCCGGAATCACTCCTCGTCGAGGCGCTGCTTCCCCTCCACCAGCAGGGCGTGGGTCGCCTCCTGGGCCCGGGACGGGTTCCGGGGCCACGCCACCAGTAGGGGCTTGTCTCGGCGGCCGTCCGGCAAGTGGAGGAGCAGTGCGTCCGGCTTTGGTGGGGAAGAATGGGGGTGGGCCCGCCCTGACTCGTCCACGGAGACGGCTCGGCCGGGAGCCACTCGCTCGGCCAGGCGGACCCCGTATTCCACCCAGGATTCGAGGGGATCCCTGGACCCGCGGGCCACCTCGGGGACGACGACTTCCGAGTAGTGGCGGACCTCCTCGTCGTACTCCTCCCGGCTCCGTTGCTGGAGGATCCGGAGCAGCTCCCGGCAGGTCGGTCGGGGATCCGGGGCGCCCAACTCCTCCAGCCGGCGTGCCAGCCGCTGGTCGGCCTCCTCCCTGAGCTCGTCTTTCATCCCGTGTCTCCGTTTCGTGTCGATTTCCTTCCGGTCCTGCCCCGGGAGCTTCGGACCCCAACGAAGGCACCGGGATCGGCTACCCTTCAGGGCGGGCAGGGTCCCGTTGCTCCCCCCATTCGCCCGCTCTACCTTTCTCGTTGTCCGATTCTACGTCCGGCTGCGTGGCCCCTTGGGGTTCCACGATGGGAGCCCGGTGAGGGTTCGTCCGGATCGGAATGGTCAGGAATCGACCCGGGGAGGAGACGAAGGTGGAGATTCCCAACGACCCGAAGAGCCCGCCCCTCGTCCGCCGGGACGAATTCCTCGAGCTTTCGTGGGAGATGTTCGGCGAGCTTTGCCGGGCTCTGGCCATGAAGGTGTCCAGGGGCTACGACCCGGAGATGATCGTGGGGATCGCTCGGGCCGGCGTGATCCCCGCCGCCGTCATGGCTTCGGTCCTGACCAAGGACTTCCACTCCATGAAGATCTCCCGCCGGGAAGGGGGCGAGCGGGTGCGAGAACGCCCGGCGGTCCTCTCCGCGGCGCCTCCGCAGGCCGAGGGCAAGCACGTCCTTCTCGTGGACGAGATTTCTTCCTCCGGAGAGACCTTTCGCCTGGCCCTGGCCGCTCTCCGGGACGTGGGTGCCCGGGAGATCCGGACGGCGAGCGTTTTTGTCCGCCCCCAAGGATTCGCTCCCGACTACTCGGCCCTGGAGACCGACGCCACCATCATCTTCCCCTGGGATCGAAAGGTGTTCGACGGGGAGGCATGGGTGGTGAACCCCATCTACGAGGACGTCCTGGACGAGTAGGGAATCGGTGGCCGCCTACCATCTCGCCGTGACCGTCCACCTCCTGGCCGCTCTCCTATGGCTCGGAGGCATGTTCTTCTTCGCCGTGGTGGGAGCGCCGGCCCTGCGGAAACTGGACTCTCCCGGCCTCCGCGCGGATCTCTTTCGGAGGCTGGGGGAGCAGTTCAGGCCGGTGGCGTGGGGGGCAATCGGAGTCCTTCTCGCCACCGGGGTGCTCAACCTCCACTTCCGGGGCCTGCTCCGCGGGGATCTCCTGGGAGACCCTGCCTTCTGGTCCGGAGCTGCGGGCACGGCGCTGGCTTGGAAGCTCGGGTGCGTGGCGGTCATGCTGGGGCTGAGTGCCGTCCACGACTTCGTCCTTGGTCCGGCGGCCGGGAGGGCGGAGGCCGGGAGCCCCCGCGCTTCCCGTTACCGGGCCTGGGCGGCTCAGATGGCCCGGGCCAACGCCTTGGTGGGTCTCGTCCTGGTCTACTGGGCGGTCCGTCTGGCCCGTGGAGGCTGACGGACCGGGAGCCTCAGAAGGTTTTCCTCTCCGAAGGTGGAGGGTTTGAGCGGCCGGGGACGGGAGGACACTGTCAGGGAGGCGACGCCAGCGGCCCTCACCCTCCCTGCATGGAGTCCATGAACTCCTGGTTCGTCTTCGTCCTCTGCATCCGCTCCAGAAGGAATTCGATGGCTTCGGCGGCGGGCATGTCGGCCAGGAAGTTCCTCAGGAGGAAGGCACGGTTCAACTCGGTTTCGCTCAGGAGCAGCTCTTCCTTTCGGGTGCCGGAGCGGTTCAGGTCGATGGCCGGGAAGATCCGCTTGTCGGCGATGTGCCGGTCCAGGATCAGCTCCATGTTCCCCGTTCCCTTGAACTCCTCGAAGATCACCTCGTCCATGCGGCTCCCCGTCTCCACCAGCGCCGTGGCGATGATGGTCAGGGAGCCCCCTTCGTCGATATTCCTGGCCGCGCCGAAGAAGCGCTTGGGCTTGTGCAGGGCGTTGGCGTCCACCCCTCCGGAAAGGATCTTCCCCGAGTGGGGCACGGTGACGTTGTAGGCGCGGGCCAATCGGGTGATCGAGTCCAGGAGGATGACCACGTCCTTCCCGGTTTCCACCAGCCGTTTCGCCTTTTCGAGCACCATCTCGGCCACCTGGGTATGCCGATCCGCCGGCTCGTCGAAGGTGGAGGAGATCACTTCACCGTCCACGTTCTCCTCCATGTCCGTCACCTCTTCCGGGCGCTCGTCGATAAGGAGGACGATGAGGTAGGCGTCCGGATGGTTCTCGGTGATGGAGTTGGCGATTTTCTGGAGGAGAATCGTTTTACCCGCCTTCGGTGGTGAGACGATGAGGCCCCGCTGGCCCATTCCGATGGGTGCGATCAGGTCCATGACCCTCATGGACAGCTCCCCGGAGGCGTCCTCGAGCCGGACCCGTTGATCGGGGTAGCGGGGGCGGAGATTGTCGAAGGCGATCCTGTGCTTCGCCTTTTCCGGGTCTTCGAGATTGACTTCCTCCACCTTGAGCAGTGCAAGATACCGCTCCCCGTCCTTGGGGGGACGGACTTGGCCCAGGATCGTGTCCCCGGTGCGCAGATCGAACCGCTTGATCTGTGAGGGGCTCACGTAGATGTCGTCGGGGCCGTAGAGGTAGTTCCAGTCGGGAGACCGGAGAAAGCCGTATCCTTCGGGAAGGATCTCCAGGACCCCCTCCCCGCGGAGGACCACGTCCGTGTCCAGGAGGTTCTGCTCGATCTGGAAGATCAGGTCCTGCTTGCGGAGCCCGGAGTAGTTCGAGATGTTCAGTTCCTCTGCCATCTCGTGGAGCTCCTGGACGTTCTTCTTCTTCAACTCTGCGATGTCCACGAACTTCTCCATCGGTGGGGAGGGATCCATACTGCAGGTGGGTTCAAGGCTGAGGTCGGTGGACGTACCTTCGAACGAACTCTATGGGTCGCGGTCGACGAGATCGTAGCGCGGCGCGGATAGGTGGGAAGGGGGGCTCCCTCTAGACCGCGGTGCACGGGGGCGCGCGGCGAACCACCTGAAAAGACTATATAAGAAGATCAGCGGCATTGTAATGACCTCGACGGAGCCGGTCAAGACTCTTCCAGCACACTGGCCGTCCATATTCGCCACCTACCGGATCGTGTCGTTCGGAGGGGGCGACGTCGTCCACGGCCTCCTTCGGGACGATCTGGCCACGGATTCCCCCGAAGTCCGGGAGGTGGTGGGTGAGTGGGACGGGCTGGTTCGAGTCGAGGAGGGGCCTTCCGGTACCCATCTGATTCTGGAGGGCCGAGCCCGGGAGGGAGCGTCCTCCTCATGGACGGTCCACGTCGGGCTCTTCCTGGCCACCCTCTTCACCACCTTGGCTGCGGGCGCCCTTCTCAGGGGGGCGGACCCGCTCCGGACGGAGGTGGTGGATCTGGGCGGCGCCATCATCCCGATCCCAACGGGCTTGGAGCCCGAGATCCTCTGGGTGGGCCTCTCCTTCTCCCTCCCGTTGGTGGGGATTCTCCTGGCCCATGAGATGGCCCACTACGTGGCGGCACGGGCGCACCGGATTCGAGCGAGCCTTCCGTACTTCATACCGTTTCCGCCCTACTACTCGGTGGTAGGCACCCTGGGGGCGTTCATTCGCCTCCGTAGCCCCATGATCGACCGGAACGGACTCCTGGACGTGGGGGCTTCCGGCCCCCTGGCCAGCTTCGCGCTCTCGATTCCCGTCCTGTGGGTGGGCCTCTCCCTGTCTCAAACCGTGCCGGTGGAGGCCGCAGAGTTCACGCCCTACCTCATCCAGTTCGCAGGGCAGCCGATCCGGATCGGCGACGGGGCTCTCTTGAGGGCCCTGGCCCACCTCCACTTCGGAAGCGAGGTGGGGAGTCAGGCCATCCTCCTTCATCCCGTGGCCTTTGCGGGCTGGCTGGGCCTCTTCGTCACGTTCCTGAACCTGCTCCCGTTCGGCCAGTTGGACGGGGGACACGTGGGTTATGCGGTCTGGGGACGACTGCAACGCTACGCCGGGATCGTCTTCCTCCTCAGTCTGTTTCCGCTGGGATTCATCTGGTGGGGGTGGTGGTTCTGGGGCGTCGTGGCGTTCCTCATCATTCGGGGGCGACTGACGCACCCGGCTGTGCTGGTGGAGGAGATCCCGGTGGATTCTGGCCGCCGGTGGGTGGGCTGGGCATGTGTTGCCATGCTCCTGCTCACCTTCGCGCCGGTTCCGGTTTCGCTCTGAAGGCGGGTTTCACCGGCGCTTGACATTCCCCGCAGAGGTCGGGAAGATTCGCCCGGGATCTCCGGATCAGGACCCGTCCCGGCAGGACTGCGATTCCCAAACACTGCCGCTCGTCTGGAGGCGCTGCGTGGCCAGACACAACCGTCAGGGGGAGGGCACGGACCAGCGGGGCTTCTTGTATGAGCTCAGCTATCAGCCCGACTGGCTTCGGCGGGTGAAGGTCACCCGGAACCTGGCTTCCGGGCGACAGTCCACCATGACCCTCTTTCGCAACCCCCAGAACTGTCGGGAGCGGGAACCGGGTCCCCGGGTCAGGACCCGTATCTTTTGCCCCGAGCAGGAGTTGGATGTGGAGGTGACGGTGTCGGACTCGTGCCGGCAGGTCCGTCAACTCCGGGTGACGTGTTCGGTCCCGAGCCCGGCCGGGGGGCGGGGGAGGGAAGAAGTGACCTTCACCCTGGAGAACGGTCTTCCCGATCCCTGACCGGGCTCGCTCTCAGGGCCGTGGGGACACGCCGCCGTGGAGGCGGTCCAGCCTGAGAGCCTGAAGGCCCACCCCCCGAAGGTGCTTTGCTCCCGAAGTGCCCGGAGCGGGCTCCAGCCCTCCGGCCGACTCGAGGCGCTCCTCCGGGTGGGTTGGCTTCCCCCGCCCCTCGACGGTATTGTTTCTGGACATGTTCATCTCCTTAGACCCCACCTCCATTCCGTCCAAGATCGGAACGTGTCCTTCCTCCGCGGAGCCGATGCCGGTTCCATGGTCCTCGGGAGCGCGTAGGCCGGTCGTGCGGCGATCCCTCCGAATAGGTCCATGACCGCACGGCTTCTTGCTCCGTTCACCTG
>SKSR01000289.1 GCA_007122885.1 Gemmatimonadota bacterium | reverse complement strand
GCCCCGTCCACCTCCGCCCCCAAAGCCCGTAGAGTGGGCTCCCCCGCCCGAATCACCCGCTGGGGATTGCGAACGCCATCGAAAAGGACGACCGCCACGCCCCCCCCACCCACCGGATGGAGGTACACCGATGTCTCTTCCCCCTGATGAAGAAGGGCCGAAAAGTCTTTGTCTCCCACCGTGGAGGCAAGCACCGAGCCCGCTCCGAAATGGGCGGCGGATATGGACGCAAGCGCCACTGTGTCGATCCCGCCCGGGTTTCCCACGGTGGAAAGAAGCCCTCCTCCCCGCTCGGCCAGAAGGACCATCCGGGCGTCGAGGTCCTGGAGAACGTCCTGAAGGAAGGAGCGGATCCGGCTGCTGGGTCTCGGGCCTTGGGGAGAGGGGGGGTCACCCTCGGACGGAATCACGAAGGCACTCGTTCGGGCAGCGGTCCGCCGGCGGAGGCTTCACGCTCCATGCGATCCACGATGGTCCGTGCTCGATTCCGGAGGATCCGTCGAGGCTCCCACCGCATGAAGTCCCGTAGGAGGTTGATGTGATCCACGCTCGCTTCCTGGCGGGCCATATGCTCCAGTGCCGCCATTCGCCGGATCGCGAGCGGGTTGAAGAGGTTTCGCCGCTGCCTATGAATCTGATCCCGAACCAGGAGGGCCGCCACCGCGCCGGCCACGGCCACCGCCGCCACGGCCACTCCCGTGATCTTCAACACCCGGTCCATGGTCTTCACATCCCGTCCCTTCGATATCGGTGGTCGAGCCGGGAAGGGATCACATCTCCCGGCGTCCGGCAAGGGCCTCCACAATGGTGGAGCCGTCCACGTACTCCAAGTCGCTCCCCATGGGGATTCCCCGGGCCAGGCGGGTGACCCTGGGCCCCAGCGGCCGAATCACGCTTTCCAGGTAGACGGCGGTGGCCTCCCCCTCCACACTCGGACTCGTGGCCAGGATGACTTCCGCGATCCCGCCCTCCGCCGTCCGGATCCGCTCCAGGAGCCGCTCGACCGAGAGATCCTCTGGGCCGACACCGTCCAGGGGAGAAAGGCGCCCGCCCAGCACGTGGAACCGTCCCCGATATTGTCCCGTGGCTTCGATGGATGCGACCTCGAAGGCTCCTTCCACTACGCAGAGGACCGACGGATCTCGTTCCTGATCCCGACAGACCTGACAGACTTCTTCCTCCCCGAAGTTGCCGCACTGTGCGCACGGGCGAACACGCTCCACCAGAGCCGCGATGGCCCGTCCCAACCGAAGTCCGTCCTCGGCGGGGCCTTTCATCAGGTGGTGAACGAGTCGGGAGGCGGTCTTCGGCCCGATCCCCGGAAGGCGGCTGAGTTCCCGCGCGGCGTCGTCGATGGCCGACATTCCGGACGGCCCGCGCGATCAGAAAAGTCCGGGAACCTTGAAGGGAAGCCCTCCGGCAACCTTCTGCATCTCCTCCTCGTGGAGGGATTGGGCCTTCTTCTGAGCCTCCGCCACGGCGGCCACCACCAGGTCCTCCAGCATCTCCACATCGTCCGGATCCACCACTGTGGGATCGATGGTAACGGAGCGAACCTCCCCCTTTCCGTTCACGGTGGCTGTTACCATGCCGCCTCCGGAGGTGGCCGACACTTCCTGTTGCTGAAGGTTCTCCTGGATCTCCGCCATGCGGGCCTGCATCTTCTGGCCCATCTGTATCAGGTCTTGAAAGTTCTTCATTCAGTCGGGACGTCCTTGCCGAGGAGAAGCCTGTTCCTGGCCCATCAATCCAAGATCTCCAAATCGAGTTCTTCTACCGCCGGCCCCAGATCGGGTTCCCGGTCCAGAAGCTCCTGAAGGCGGTCCCGCCGAACCGTCTCCCGGCCGATCCGACCTCCTTCCTCGCCCGCTCCAGGAACCTCCGAGACCTGGATCTCCACCGACCTCCCCAGGCGCTCCTCCATTTCTCGGGCCAGGGACTCACGGATTCCCGGAGCCCGGAGTCGCTCCAGGCCCGGCCCCGGGGGGAGTTCCAGATGGAGGATCTCCCCATCGGCCCGCACGCGAGCGGCTCGGAGAAACGGGGCCAATCCCCCGGGAAGGCGGTTTCTACGGTGGCGAAGAAGGCTCTCCCAAGCCTCCATGGGCCCGGACGCTCCCCCGGGAGCCCCGCTCTCGCCCCCCCCCTTGCCGGCCGTTCTCCCCGACCCGGCCTCCGCCACCCTCTGGGAGGCGTGGTCGGCCGCCGGCTCGGAACCTCGGGCAACGCTTCCGGCCTCCCCGTCGGAGGTGACCGACCCTTCCTCGGAGCCGACTACCTCCGAAGGCGCCGAGGAGGAAGGCTCTGCGGGTCGGGCCGGAGCTCCGGCGGACCCGCCGGAAGGGCGCGGTGAGGAAGTCCTCACCCCTTCCCCCCCCAAGGCGTCGATCAGCTCCTCCAGATCCACCGTCCGGTCCAGATAGCTCAAACGAAGGAGGAGGAGCTCCAGAACCACTCGGGGCTGCGCGCTTCGGCGCAGACTCCCCGAGCTCTCCAGCTCGGCAGCCAGCGCGAGCATCCGGACCAGATCGGTCGCTCGAAAGCGCTGAGCTCGACCATCCCACTCCGACCGTACCTCCGGGGCGATTTCCGGAACGTCCCCATCGGAAAGGGACAGCCTCAGGAGGGTCCGGAGGGCTTCCATCAAGCCGTGGTAGAACTCCACCAGGTCGTACCCCTCGTCCAGCAGTCTCTCCACGAACGGAAAGAGACGGGCCCGGTTGCCGTCCGCCAACACATCCAGGAGCTCCAGATAGCGGTCCTCCGCCACCATTCCGAGGATCCGCGCCACTCCCTCGCGCGTCACCCCCCCGTCGGCCATGGAGAGCACCTGGTCGGTAATGGAAAGGGCGTCCCGCATCCCTCCGTCGGCTTTGCGCGCGATCACCCGAAGTGCGTCGTCGCCCGCCTCGACCCCCTCCACCTCGAGCACCTCCCGAAGGCGAGCCGCAATGTCCGCCACTCCCACTCGCCGGAAGTCGAAGCGCTGACACCGGGACAGGATGGGAGCCGCCGTCTGCTCGATCTTCTGGGGCTCGGTGGTGGCGAAAATGAAGATCACCCGGGTGGGGGGCTCCTCCAGGATCTTCAGGAGCGCGTTCCACGCCTCCCGGGTGAGCATGTGGGCCTCATCCACGATGTAGATCTTGTAGCGACCGTCTTCCGAGGGTGCGTACATGGCCCGTTCCCGAAGGTCCCGGGCATCGTCCACTCCTCGGTTGGATGCGGCATCGATCTCCACCACGTCCAGGGAAGTATTGCCGCTCCAGATCCGTTCGCAGGACGCGCAGCGTCCGCATGGCTCCCCCTCACCGCTTCGCCCCGGGCAGTTGAGCGCCATGGCAAGGACACGAGCCAGCGTGGTTTTTCCCACTCCCCTGGGGCCACAGAAGAGGTAGGCATGGCCCACTCGGCCTGTGGACACGGCGCGACGGAGGGTTTCGGAGACATGCTCCTGGGTGGCCACGTCGGCAAAGTGTCGTGGCCGATACCGGCGAGCGAGGGCAGTGTGAGACACAGGCGCTCCGGACCCGGACTAAGCCCCACCGAGGGGCTCGAGGTTGGATTGGGGCGTGGGGCCCAGCGGACCCGACACGCGGATCCCCATGGGGACTCCCGGGCCAAGACGGCCCCGGCCCCCCTGGATGCAAGAGTGCCCCAGGCTACCCACAGCCACGATCGCCTCGCTCACCGCTGCTACCTGCGGGGTCCTGACGGGATTCGCGGGCTCTCGCTCTGCGGACCTGGGGCACACCTTCAACCTACCCGGGAACCCAGTCGTCCGTCAACCGGACCCGGGAGGCCGAACGGCGGCTTGTGATCGGGGTACCTTTTCCATCGGTTTCCCCCATCGTCGATCTACCGAGACCCTGCATGCCAGAAGACCGCTCCGTTGCTCGCTTCAACCCGGATCGGGCCCGCCCGGCCACCGCGCACCGGACGGTGGGATATCCGGGGACAGCACGACGACTGGCGAGGCATTGCTTCCGGATCCTCCTTTCCTTGGCACTGCTCGGCGCGGGCCAGGCACTCCTCGAGCCGGAGCCGGGGGAAGCTCAGTCGGTCCGCGGGTCGGTGGTGGACGGAGAGATGGGGCAACCGGTGACCGGGGCCGTCCTGCGGCTCCTGGACGAAGACGGGGAGGAACGGGCCCGGGCCATGAGCCGAGGGGATGGCACCTTCGCCTTGGAAGGGCCCGAGGAGGGACGCTACCGGCTGGAAGGCGAGCGAATGGGATACCTTTCCGCTCTCGGTGACCCCTTCCGCCTGGAGCGCGGAGACGTTGTACATCAGGAGATCGAGCTGAGCCCCAATCCGGTGGATCTGGCCGGGATCGAGGTGGAAGGGGATCAGCGATGTCAGGTTCGCCCCGAGGACGGGGAAGCGGCCGCTCGCCTCTGGGAGGAGGCCCGAATGGCTCTCACCGCCACCGAGGTGACCGAGGAGGAGGATCTCCACCGCTTCGAGGTGGTCCGCTGGCGGAGGGAGCTCGACTCTTCGGCGACCAGGGTGGAGGAGGAGAGCCGGGAAGCCCGGCGCTACCTGTCGGCCAACCCGCTCCGCAGCGCACCGGCCGAAGAGTTGGAAGCGGATGGCTACATCCAGCCCCAGCCCGACGGGAGTCACGTCTATTACGCTCCCGACGCCGAAACCCTTCTCTCGGACGCCTTCCTGGACACCCACTGCTTTACCGTGGAAGAAGGCGCCGGCGACGAGGAAGGCCTGCTGGGGCTGTCGTTCCAACCGGTAGAAGACCGGGGAGTACCGGGCGTGAAAGGGGTGCTCTGGATCGACCCAACCAGCTCGCAGCTCCGACACATGGAAGCGGATTACACGAACTACCCGTACGACGTGGCCACGGGGGAACTGGGGGCCCGGGTCGAGTTCCAGCGGCTTCCGACGGGCGCATGGTTCGTCGATCGGTGGTGGATCCGGATGCCCAGGGTGGGACTCGAGCGATCCGACTTCCGCGGACAACGGATCGAGCGTCTCCGCCTCCTGGGCATCTCGGAGGTGGGTGGCGAAGCTCGTCTCGCGCAAGAGGAAGAGGGGGACGCGGCAGGGAGGTAGGCGGTGGGGTCCCGCCCGGTCCCTACCATCCGGGCCACCAAGCATCGGGAAGGTGGTGGACCCGGTCCTCCCCTTCCGGATCTCTGACGACGGAGACCGCATCGAATCGGACCTTCCGGGCATCCAATCCATGCTCCCGGATCCAGGCCCGCGCGGCGAGTTCCAGATCACGGCGCTTCCGAGCCGTGATCGCCTCGAACGCTTCTGCGCAGCCGGGTCCACTCCGGAACTTCACCTCGACGAAGGCGAGGACCCCGTCTCGCTCCACCACCAGATCCAGCTCCCGGGGACCGTCCCGGTAATTCCGGTCGAGGACCTTCCACCCACGTCTCGCCAAATATCGTGCCGCCTGGAGCTCACCCCATTTTCCGAGCCGTTGCCGATCCGTTCCCATGCTCCAAGGATGATCCCTCGGCCGGGCGAGGGAATGTCCCGGGGAGCCGGGAGTTCAACCGACCTTTTCGGATCGGCGCTCGAGCCCCGGGACGAAGTCCCGGTCGATCGCTCGGGCGATCACTCGGATCTGGGCCATGAGCTCCCGGAATTGCTCCGGATACAGGGACTGGGCCCCGTCCGAAAGAGCTCGCTCCGGCTCGGGATGCACCTCCACCATGAGCCCATCCGCCCCCGCCGCCACGGCGGCCCGAGCCATGGGGGTCACCTTGGCCCGAACACCGGTTCCGTGGCTCGGATCGGCGATTATGGGAAGATGGGACAGAGACTTGACCACGGGGATGGCACTCAGGTCGAGCAGGTTGCGGGTGTGGCTGTCGAAGCCGCGGACCCCCCGTTCGCAGAGGATCACATTCCGGTTCCCTTCGGCCAGAAGGTACTCTGCAGCCAGGAGGAGCTCATCGATGGTCGCCGCCATCCCCCGCTTGAGGAGGATCGGACGTCCGCACCGTCCCGCCCTTCTGAGCAGGGGGTAGTTCTGCATGTTCCGGGCGCCGATCTGAACGATGTCCGCATACTCGGCCACCAACTCGACCGAATCCGGCTCGAGAGCCTCGGTGACCACCGCCAGCCCCGTCTCCTCTCGCGCCCGGGCGAGAAGGCGAAGTCCTTCCACTCCAAGGCCATGGAAGGAGTAGGGAGAGGTTCGGGGCTTGAATGCGCCACCCCGGAGTATGGTGGCTCCGGTGTCCCGAAGCCGGACGGCCACATCCGTGATCTGAGTCTCGCTCTCCACGGAACAGGGGCCGGCCATGACGACCAACTCACGCCCCCCGATCCGCGTCCCATTGTCGAGCTCGATCACGGTGGGCTCCGGACGCCACTCCCTGGAAACCTGTTTATAGGGCTGGGTCACCGGAATGATCTCCAGGACCCCTCCCAGACCGGCGAGGCGGGCCGACTCTACCTGACCATCGTTCCCGATGAGGCCCACGGCGGTCCGTTGCCTACCCGGGATCGGCTGCGCCTCGTATCCCATCTCTTCGATGGTCTCCACGACCCGGTCCACCTGGGCCGGGGTGGCACTGTTCTTCATGACTACGAGCATAGATATGGACTCTCCTTGGCTCACGCGCCTTCCGCGACCCGTACCCCTCCTCGGGAAACCCTCAGACGCATGCCTCCGACGCCGGGAAGGCACCGACCCATATACCCGGAAGCCGCCAAGAGGTCCGGCACCTCGGTCCGGTCGAGTTCCGGGTAGCAGTGCGTCACGACCACCAGCTCCGGATCGGCCGCCCGGGCCAGATCGGCCAGGGTTCGGGGCGAGAGATGGTTGTCCAACTCCGTGGGGTCGGGGATGCTGCACTCGGCGACGAGTAGATCGACACCGCGGAAGAACGAGCCCAGCTCTCCGCTGGGTCCCGTATCACCGGTGTACCCCACGCAAGCTCCTCCGCTCTCGACCCGATACGCCACGGACTCGTCGGTGTGAGGAACGTGCAGAGTCTCGAGAGTAAACCGATCCCCGTGCGAAGACCATCGCCCTCGCAGTGGAAGTTCTTCCACCGTCAGGGAAAAGCCGGGGTCCAGGACGAAATCACCGAACGCGGCGGCCACCCGGTCCAGAAAACTCTCCACTCCCGGCGGACCCACGAGGGTCAGGGGCTCGTCCCGTTCCGGGCCGCATCCGTGCCGGAGGGCCCAAAGAAGGGCGGGAAGGTCCCCCACATGGTCCGTGTGAAAATGCGTCACGGCCAGGTGGGTGAGCTTGTGCCACGGGAGGCCGTAGCGGGCCAGGCCGTGCACCGTCCCCGACCCGCAGTCGAGGAGGAGTCGAAATCGGTCCCCTTGGACCCAGTGTGCCGCCGATGAATGTTGGGGATCGGGAAGCAATGTCCCCGACCCCACGATCGTCACGTCCAGGGCGTCCCGTCCCCGTGGGATCCCCTTCACCTCGGTTCCTTCCATTCGCCTCCGTCAGGCGGCCGAACCGGCCGCCTCCAACGCCTCCTCCAAACGCACACCCACCACCGAGCTCACCCCGGGCTCCTCCATCGTGACCCCGTATATCCAGTCAGCGGCCTCAATGGTCCGAGGGTTGTGCGTCACCACCACGAACTGGGTCTGTTCCTTGAACTCTTGGAGGAGGCGAATGAAGCGGCCGATGTTGGACTCGTCCAGCGGAGCGTCCACCTCGTCCAGAACACAGAAGGGACTGGGTTTGACCAGATAAATACCGAAGAGCAAAGCGAGGGCGGTGAGCGCCCGCTCGCCCCCGGACAGAAGATCGATCCTCTGGGTTCGCTTGCCCACCGGGGAAGCGTGGATTTCCACAGGAGACTCCAAGGGGTCCTCCCCGTCCGTGAGCCAGAGGTCACACTCCCCCCCTTCGAAAAGCCGCTGGAAGGTGTCCCGGAACTCCTGGCGGACCTTCTCAAAGGTCTCGGAGAACACCTGCGTGGCCGTCCGGTTGATCTCTTCGATGGCGGAGCGAAGGTCGTCGCGGGCTTCCACCAAATCTTCTCTCTGACCCTCCAGGAACTCCAGGCGCTGGCTCTCCTCCTCGTGCTCCTCCACCGCCAGCATGTTCACTGGCCCCAGGGCCTCCAGGTCCCGCACCACCGTCCGGAGCTCCTCCTGCAGCGCCTCCGGTTCCCCCTCCACGGGCTCGGCCTCCTGGAAGAGGTCCTCCAGCGACCGCCCCCACTCTCCCTCGAGTCGATCCCGCACTCGCTCCAGACGGCCCTGGATCTCACTCCGCTCCAGCTCCATGCGGTGTCTGCGCTCGCGGGCCTCCCGCTCGGCACTACGAGCGCGACGGACCTCCTCCTCCACCGCCGCCCGCCTCTCAGACACCTCCTCGAGTTCCCGGTCGCGACGGGCCAGGGCGTCTTCGGCCTCCGTCCGTTCCCGAAAGAGACCCTCCACCTCCCCTTCGCCTTCCGCCTTCAGCTCACGGCACCGTTCCAGTTCCCGAGTGAGCTCGTCCCGCTCGCGGGCGAGCTCGTCCATCTTGTTTCGGAGGCCCTCCCGGGAATCGGTCAGCTCCTGCACCCGCTCCCGACTCCGGTCCAGCTGCCCCTGCAGTCGCGTGAACTCAACGTTGAGCCCGGACTCCTGCTGCCGGGCTTCCTCCCACTCCCCCTCCACCTGGGCCAACCGGCCCCGAGCCTCCTCCCGATGACTCCTGATCCGCTCTTCCTCCTCCAACAGCTCCGTTCGCTCCCGCCGGGCTTCCCGGGCCCGTTCGCGGGCTCTCTCCCGGGCGGTTCGCAAGCTCGCGACTTGCTCCTCCATCTGGCCTCTTGTCTCGTCCACCCGGTGTCGACGCTCCGAGTGGGCTTGCTCGTCGGCCTCGGCCTTCCGGTGTTCATCCTGAGCACTCCGGAGCGATTCCCGGAGCTCCTCCAGGGTTTCTTCCTCCTTCCTGAGTTCCTGCTCCAACGCCTGACGCTCCGCCTTCCTCTCGGACTCTTCCACCCGATCTTCCGCCAACCGCTGCGTAAGATCCCGCAGGCGCTCCCTCCGCTCCAGCACGCCCGTGGCCCCCAAGGGGTTGCCCACTCGGATGACCCCACCCGACTCGTACACGCTCCCGGCTCGATCCACCACGGATCCTCGTCCGGGCTCCTCCGGAGGAGCCTCCTCCTCGTCCCAGTACTCCACCCGCGTCAGAAACGCGCGAGCCCAGCCGGCACCCGGATCCGTCAAGGTCAAGCGCTCCACCAGACCTCCCGACCCGCCGCTGTCGGGAGCCTTGTCCGCTGGGAGCAGGACCACTCCCCCTCCTCCGTCCCACTCCTGACGAAACCAACGAGCCAACCGCCGGGCCGTGCGTGCGTTCCGGACCACGAGAGCCCGGGCTCGGGCTCCCAGGTACCGCTCTGCGGCGGCCACCACCGATCGCGGGCCCTGGATGAAGTCGGCGAGCACACCGAGGATTTCTTCGTCATCCCAAGAAAGGAGCTCCTGAACGACCGGATCCACGCCCTCCCGGTCCTGCTCCATGCGCTCCAGCGCAGCCACCTCAGCGGCCAACGCCGCCACCCGGTCGGAAAACTCCCGTTCGATGCTCCGGGCGTCCTCCAACTTCCTCCGGAGTCCCTCCACCTTCGCCCGCCCCTGGGTCACTGCCTCCTCCGCCTGGCGGACCGCGTCCCCCAGGCGGTCCATCCGATCGGAGAACAGATCTCCCTGGGAAGCCAACTCCTTCAGAGTTCGCTCGGTTTCCCCCCGTTCGTTCTCGAGCCCTTCGAGTCGTCGGGCCATCTCCTCCTCCCGCTCCTCCGCCGACTCTGCATCACCCTCGAGCTGCGCCCCCCTCCGGAAGACTTCCCGCTCCCGGGCTTCCAGCTCGTGCACCTCCTCCCGGACCTGGGTCAGTCGTTGCCGGACCTCCGCCAAGGACTCTCTGTGAGAGGTCAGCTGACGCTCCACATCCCCCAGGGCCTCCTCTCGCTCTCGAAGACGCTCACGCTCGCCCTCGAGTTCCTCGTCGGAACTCTCGATCCGCTCCTCCGCCTCCTCCCGTTCCCGCTCCACCTGTTCCATTCGCTTCCGGGCGTAGGTCGCACGCTCCTCGGCGACGGCCAACTCCCGTTCCCACTCCACCAAGCGGCTTCGTACCGACTCCAGGGTCCCGGCCACATCGCTTCGCCGTTTCTCGGCCTCCACCTGCTCGATCCGGATCTCCTCCATCCTGGCCTCGGTGGCACCCAGCTCGGCCTGCTGACCCTCCCCTTCCCCTTCCTCTTCCAGGGACCGCTCCAGGGAGGAGAGCCGTTCCTGGAGCTCGTTAACCTCGGTGCGGCATACGGCCACCTCCAGGGAAAGCCGGCGTTCTCGCAGATCCACGTATCGCTGGGCCCGTCCCTTCTGCCGGGCCAAGGACCGGACCTTCGTCCGCACCTCCCCGATGACGTCGTCCAGGCGCTGCAAATCCAGCTCGGCTCGTTCCAGCCGGCGGGTCGCCGCCTTCCTACGGTCCTTGTACTTTCCGATGCCGGCCGCCTCTTCGAAGAGTCCCCGGCGCTCATCTGCCCGGTCGGAGAGGATGGCGTCGATCATCCGGCCCTCGATGACCGCATAAGCATTGGCTCCCAGCCCCGTGTCACGGCACAGTTCCTGGATATCTCGGAGCCGGCAGGAGGAACGGTTCAGGGCATACTCGCTCCCGCCGTCCCTGTAAACGCTTCGGGTGATCTCCACTTCCTCGAAGGGAACGGGGAGGGCACCGTCCTCGTTGGACACTTCCATCGTCACCGAGGCTCGGTTCACGGGTCTCCGATTCACCGTTCCCTGGAAGATCGCCTCCTCCATCTTGGAGCCCCGGATCGCCGTGGGACGCTGTTCCCCCAGAACCCATCGGACCGCATCGCTGATGTTGGACTTCCCGCACCCGTTCGGTCCCACGACGGCGGTGATCCCGTCGTGGAAGCGTACCTCCGTTCGGTCGGCGAAGGACTTGAACCCGTGGAGCCGAAGGGCTTTTAGCTTCATTTGGATGGAATCACCACCGATTGCACGGTGGCCGGAACCCCAGCGAGGAAGGAGAGGTCGAGGCCGGGGACCGGGAAATTTCCTGACCAGACGGCGACCCCGAGAGCCGCCAATACCAGGACGAGCAGGACCAGGAGGACGAAGAGGCGGGACCGGGCGGGTGGCTCCTCCCGGCGCTCCCCTCGGCCGGAGGTAGCGCGACCCCTCTTCTCGGACGAGTTGTTGTCCTTCTTCCCCGAGGGAGCCACCTCCTCCCTCTCGCCCTCGGCCCGCGCTCCAGGTGAAGCCACGGCTCCGGATCCCGTGGCGGGACCGGCGGCAGTCTGGAGATCGTCCTCGTCGGCGGAAGGATCGGGGGCGGCGCGCGAGTCCGTTACGGAGGACGGGCTCACGGCCTCGGGAGGATCCTCGATCACGGAAGCGTCTCCCACCACAGCAGGAGGCGCCGCCGGTTCCGCCCCCCGATCGTCCGACCCTTCCGGGCCGAGGACGGCCAGGTAAGCCTCCCGGTTCGCCTCCTCCGGCTCATCCCCTTCGGTTCCAATCAGGCGAAGTCGGTGCGTGGCATGGCGATCCACCCGGGCGCGCCCCACGGCCTCCACGCTCAGCAGGACCACGAGAGTGACCCCGGCCTGGCGAAAACCCTCCAGCAGGCTGTCCCACCGATGGTGGGACAGGACCCCATCCACGTCGGAAGTCCAGGCGCCGGACGGGATCGAGTAGTAGGCGCCGCCGGGACTGGAGCGAGTCACCCGACGGACCGAGGCCCCGTACAGCAACAGGTCCACCACACCCTCCCGGGACTCCTCCCCCGAAGAGGGGGGAAGGAAGGGGGCATCGAGCCCCAGGTCGGCGAGGATCACCTTCTGCCCGCTCTCGGCCCAGTCTCCCGCCAGGGCCAAAGCCGCCCTCCCCGCCCACCCGTCCTGACGGGCGCCCGGTGCCACCTCGAGAACCACAACCCGTCCGTTCTCACCGGTCCCATCCAGCTCAGGGGCCCGGGCTCCGTCAGGGGCACCGGGATCGAAGGGCTGCCATGGCTGGAAGTGGGGCTCCATTCCGGGACTCCTGAGCAGTGGTCGTGGGACCGGGGAGCCGGGACACCCGCCAACCCCGGATCCGTGCCTTTGCGCCCCACCCATCGATTCGCCGGCACGAAGTTAAGGGACCTGAAGGGACAGGAGCAACGAAGCCGGGTTTCGTCACCCGTCCTGGTCGTCCTCCTGGCCGTAGACGGTCCGAGGAGCGTCTCCCCACAGGGCTTCCAGGCGGTAGAACTCACGCACGGAGGTGTGGAAGATATGGACCACGAAGTCCACGTAGTCGAGAAGGACCCACCGACCTTCCTTCATCCCTTCCACGTGGTTCGCTCGTGCCCCCGCCTTCTTGAGCTCCTCCTGGAGATGGTCCGCAATGGCCCGGACCTGGACGTCCGACGCTCCGCTCCCCACGAGAAAGTAGTCCGTCGCCGAAGACCGGCCCCGAAGGTCCAGAACGACCACGTCAGAAGCCTTGCGGGCCAGGGCCAGGCCCACGGCCCGGCGAAGCTCCGCGGGCAAAACCTCGTCCGGGTCTCGGGCAGGGGTCGGGGTTGCGGAGCTCATGAGCGGTGGATCTCAGCCCTCCTCGCGCTCCACCGAGACGTGCACCGTCACATCCACGTCCTCGTGTAGACGCACCGTGACCTCGTGGCTTCCCAGGTTCTTGATGGGATCGTCCAGAAGCACTTGCTTCCGCTCCAACTGGAAGTCCAGCTCCCCTTCTTCGTTCAAGCGATCTGTCACGTCCGCGGCACTCACGGAGCCGAAGAGCTTGGCATCCTCGTCCCCTTCCGCCGCCCGCTCCCGGAAGCTCACGGTGGTCCCTTCCAGGATGGAAGCCCGCCGGCGGGCCTCCAGGTAATCCCTCCTGGCTCTTTCCTCGGCCTGTCGCTGCTCTTCCTCGATCTTCTGGAGGTTCGCCTCGGAAGCCTCGTAGGCCAGTCCCTGGGGCAGGAGATAGTTCCGGGCATAACCGGGCTTAACCGTAACCACCTGGCCGGCCTCGCCCAGGTGCTGCACGTCTTCCTTGAGTATCAGCTTCATGGGTCTCTCCTCAGGTCATTCCGTTCGCATCGGGGTCCGACGTTCCCGGCGTCCACCGGGCCCGCAAATCCAGCCACGTATCCCCTAGTCCCAGCGCAAAGGCCGCGGCGAGGACCATGGGCGCCGCCACCACCAGCGCCACCACCGCCAGGATCCCACCCAGGAGCGAAGCCCCTCCGGAGACGGCCACAACCACGGCCACCCCTCGCAGGGCATACAACGCTCCCATGAAGAGGACCAGGTTCTCGCCCACTCTGCTCCACCCACCTTCCCACCCCAGAAGGAGCAGTCCCAAGCCGCCGATCAGAACCCAGATCAAGTGGTCGTGGAAGCGAAACCCGGAAACCGGCCCCAAAGCGCCTTCCTTCCCGAGGGAGAGCCTTTGGTAGAGCCACCACGCCACCCCCAGGGCCGCGAGGGACGACAGGGCAAGGAGGGCCGGAAATACCCGTCCCTGTATGCGAGCCGTCCGCTCCACCGCGGCAACCAAAGTATCCGGTAGCTCCATGGTCCCTTGAAGGGCCCCCAAAGCCGTCAAAGTGGTAGCCGCTCCCTGGAGGATCCGCTCCGACACGACCCAGTCGACTACCGTCCACCCTTCCGGCCAGAGGAGGAAGAGAGCCCCGGACCAAGCCACCCCCCCCGCTACCGCTCCAAGAGCCCTCCCCGTGAATCCGGCCTCGGGCCATGCGAGAGTCAGGGCCACGAACCATCCGCCCACGAGAAGGGCCCAGGCCCGCTCCACATACCAGAGACCCGAGCCAGGGGACCCGGCAAAGCTCAGCGCCAGCACCACCCCGGCCAAAGCCAACGCCGCCAGCCGGTTTCCCGGAGCCACCACCGCGAGGATCGCGAACGGGAGAGCGACGAGCAGCAACGGATGCAGGACGGTGAGGGCCAGCGTCAGGCCGAAGAGGCCCAGGGCCCTCACCCACTCTCTTCCCTCTCGGCCTTCCGCCTCCTCCATGGAACGGACCGATTCAGCGATCCTGCTTGGGTACGTACGGGAGCAAGGCAAGATACCGGGCTCTCTTCACAGCACGACCGAGCTGTCGCTGGAAACGCGCGGTCACTTTCGTGGTCCGCCGTGGAAGAACCTTCCCCTGCTCGGTGATGAAGCGCGAGAGGGTGTTCACATCCTTGTAGTTCAACACCTCGATGGGCGGCCCCTCTACCCGGCGTCGGCGTCCGCGCCCCCCGGAGAATTCGGGGGGCGATACCTCCCCCCGCGTCTCCTCCGGCTCGTCGTCTTCGTCGTCTTCCTCGTCCTCTTCTTCGTCCTCATCGAGCGTTGCGGCGCCTGAACCGGCCGTTTCCGCCATAATGGACATGCCAGAGGTGGGTTCCCCCTCGCTCAGGACGATGAGGTGCCGCATGAGCTCCTCGTCCAGCTTCAATCGCCTTTCGAACTCCGGAAGAACCTCCGGATCCGTGCGGAACTGCGCCACGACGTAGTAGCCCGAAGTCACCCGATTCACCGGATACGCCAACTGCCGGGCACCCCAATGATCCACGGCGGTGACCGCCGCCCCCTCGGGCTCGCTCACCACGGCATGGTATCCTTCCAGCCGTCGACCCACCTCGTCTTCCCCCAAGGTCGGATCGTAGATGTACACCACCTCGTATTCCCGCATTCCTTCTCCTCCCTCGGTCCGCTTAAGGCAACGGGCCCCGCCCAGGATAGGCGGAGCGGGCGAAGCATACAAACGTAGGCTCCCGCCCCTGCCTCCACAAGGACCCGGATCGACCCATACTACGGAAGTCCTCGCGACCCCTGGGGTGCGGCCGCGCGCGCTCCCAGGTCCGTTCCTCTTTCCGCCCCACTTCGGTGAGGGGTTCGGCCGGGACGAGCCTCACACGTTGAACCGGACGAGAATGATGTCCCCATCCCGGACTCGGTAGTCGCGACCTTCGCTCCGGATCGCTCCCCTTTCCCGGGCCGCCCTCATGGATCCGATCTCCACGAAGTCATCGCAATGGATCGTCTCCGCACGTATGAAGCCCCGCTGAAAGTCCGTGTGGATGGACCCGGCCGCCTCCACGGCCGAGGATCCCTCCTTTACCGTCCAGGCACGGGTTTCATCCTCGCCGGTGGTGAAGAACGTGATGAGCCCCAAGGTGTGGTAGGCGGTACGAATGAGCTCGTCCAATCCTTTCTCCCCCACCCCCAGCTCTTCCAGAAAGACCTCCTGCTCGTCCTCGGGAAGTTGAGCCAACTCCTCCTCCACGGCGGCGCAGAGTACCGCTACGGGTCCGTGCACCTCCATACCTCGGACTGCTCGGGTATACCGGTTCTCCCGTTCCGGGAGGTCGTCCTCGGCCAGGTTGCAGACCCGGATCACGGGCTTTGTGGTCAGGAGGTGAAGCCCCCGAACGTAGGGCTCCTCCTCCGGGTCCAGCTCCACGGATCGGGCCGGATCTCCCAAGGACAGGGGCCCGTGCAACCGGCGGAGGACCGCCTCTTCCCGGACGGCGTCCTCCTCACCGGAGCGGGCCTTTCGCTCCACACGCTCCAGTCTGCGCTCCACCGTTTCCAGATCCGCCAACGCCAGCTCGGTGGATACGATCTCGTGATCCCGGACGGGGTCCACGCTCCCCAGTACATGGGTCACGTCCGGATCCTCGAAGCACCGGAGGACATGGGCGATGGCATCCACCTCCCGAATCTGTGCAAGAAAGCGGTTTCCCAGGCCCTCCCCGGCCGATGCGCCCTTCACCAGTCCGGCGATATCCACGAATTGGATCGCCGTGGGGACCCGCTCCCGGCTTTCCATCAGCTCGTGGATCCGATCGAGCCTGGGATCGGGGACCGCCACGACCCCCACGTTCGGGTCCACAGTGCAGAACGGATAGTTCTCGGAAGGCGCGCGTTGGGCGGTAAGCGCATTGAAGAGGGACGACTTTCCCACGTTCGGAAGCCCTACGATGCCGACCTTGAGCATGTATCTCCCTAGCTGCCCCACCCGACCGGGCGGGTACCCCCCACTCGACGCCATGAAGGCCGGCTCGGTTCGGAGGCCGCGATTCCGGTGGCCTGCCGGCCAGAGGCGCCGGAATGCAACCCCCGACCGGTCCTACGACCGTGACCGTCGGAACCCTCCTCCGTGTCCGGACCGACGCCGGAGAATCTCACCCGGGAAGGGGGTGGTGGGAAGGGCTTCACACGGGCCCGGTGGGATTCGTTCATGCATCCCCCAGGGTTTCGCCCATCCCTCCTCGTTCTCCAGGACGGTGCAGCCGCACCCGTCTCCGAGGGCTGGAGTGGTCCCGCCGGTACTTTACACCATCCGGCGAGGCGGTCTTGCATTCCGGGGAACACGGGCCGACCTTTTCCGGATCGTATCGTGGCCTTCGTCCCGTCGCGAGCGCGACTGGGACGGGCCAACACAGAAGTGGGACCCCCACCCCCGGACCGTATATGGATTTCTCGTTCGCAGGCGACCACGACACGGATCGGTTCGCCTGGTTCGCGGAAGGTTTGAAGGCCACCATGGAAAGCCACGGCCACTCCTTCGTCCCGGACCCTGATACGGCGGAGCTGGTCGTCAATTTCTTTCCGGAGAGCCGCCCCCGCGCCTACCGACGCAAGGGCCAGGCGGTCTTCGTCACGGGCGTGTCGGAGCTCTCCCCTCCATTCGAAGAGCCGATTCCCCAGGGATATCCCTACTTGGTGCGCTCGCTCTCCAACCTCTTCATCGGCCTCGTCCCCAGCGACGCCGACGCTCCCGACGTACACTTTCTGACCCTGGAGCAGGGACACTACGTTGTGGAGGGTAATCATGACCGGAGCGCTTACTTCGACCGGGTCTATCGCCGGATCGAGCCTCTGGCCACCTCGTCGCTGGTCATCAACAACACCTTTGATCCGGACCTTCCGGAGGAGCTTTGGGACGGGGACGAGCTCACCGAGCAGATCTACCGGGCAGGCAGAAAGCTCGACGCCCTGAACCTCCTCCCGGCCCCCTTCCCCATCGAGGAGATCCTGTCGGAACGGGAGCTCAAGCATGTGAAGAAGCTCTACGGGATCGGCGGCCTGAGCTACGGGAACATCAGTGCGCGGAAGGACGATACCCGGTTCTGGATGAGCGCGTCGGGGGTGGACAAGTCCGACCTCCGAGAGGTGGGACGGGACATCTTGTTGGTCAAGGACTACGATCCGGGTAGACGGGCCATGGTTCTCAGTGTCCCACCGGACATCGAACCGAGACGGGTTTCGGTGGACGCCATCGAGCACTGGATGATCTATCGGGAGCACCCCGAGGTGGGTGCCATCCTCCATGTCCACGCTTGGATGGACGGAGTCCCGTCCACGGACTTCAACTATCCGTGCGGCACCTACGAACTGGGAGAGGCGGTAGCCGAGATCGTCCGCCAATCCCCGGATCCGGCTCGGGCCGTGGTGGGACTCAGGAACCACGGCCTCACGATCACGGGCACGTCCCTCGACGAAATCTTCGAGCGGATAGAAGGGAAGCTGCAGCAGGGCGTCCCCATGAGCTGACCCGCCCGAGAGGGCCCCGGCCCCGGGACCGCACCACCGGCGAAAGAACGGACAAAGGGGCCGCAGCCGCAAAAGTAGCCGGGCGGCGGAGCGCTATCCTCCCTCGGTGAGGCTCCCCTGAAGGGCCCGGAGCATCTCCGGGTACCGGTTCCAGCACCAGCGAAACTCGTCCAGATCCATCCGCTCCCGGTTCGTATGGGCCAACCTCTCATCCCCGGGAGCGAAGCCGACGCACGGAATCCCGTGGGCCCCACTGATCCAACCACCGTCGCTGGCGAATCCCCATGGTCGAGTACGTGCGGGCCCGGCCCCGTTTCTACGTCCCACAGCCTCAGCGGCTGCCTTGACCAGGGGGGCCTCGGTATCCATCAAGAATCCGGGGGTATGGAAACGCCAACGCGTGCCTTCCCCGGTATACGCCTCCAAGGGCGCCTCCGCCAGGGCCACCTCCACCCCTTCATCGTCACCGAGGGGCCCGGCCCGATCCAGGGTCACCTCCAGGATTTTCCCCGCCACCCCATCCGGTGTCTGGTGGGGAAGGGTTCGGCAGTCCACCGAAATCACGGCCAGATCCGGGACCACGTTGCGGCTGGTGGGCTCCGTTCGGACGGCCGTGGCCACGGCCGTCGCCGGGCCGAGGTGAGGATCCGAAGGTAG
>SKSR01000281.1 GCA_007122885.1 Gemmatimonadota bacterium | reverse complement strand
GCCAGGTGCCCATGGGCCCGCCCAGCGTCCTGGGGAGGTTCGAGCCGGGCAGCCGCAGGATCGTTCCACTGGGGAGCTACCTGGAGTCGCCCGCCGAGATTCCCAAGGGTGAATGGACGTTGGACGAGCGCAGGGCTCGGGCCCGGTACGCCCCTGCCTACTCCCCCCGGATCCGGACGTTGGAGGGTCAGCAGGCACGCTTCCGGCGGGGCGATTCCCTCCTGGTGGTCATGGGCTACCGGCTACCCGAACCCGAAGAGGATGAGGCGCCCCGGCCGCCGATCGAATCCCTCGAGACGGGGCTTTTCTTGGTGCACCCGTCCGGGGAGGTGGTGGCCGAGAACTCGGGTCCCGACCGAGCCGAGGGCGTCTTCTCCTTGAGAGCGCCGGTCGGCGAGTACGTGGTGAGCGCCGAGGCGTTGGACCGTGAGGAGAAGCGGGCGTGGAGGCTGCGGCACGGACTATCCCAGAGCGAGCTTCCCCGGGACGTGGCCGGGGTTTCCGACCTCCTGCTTCTACGGAGCTGGGACGACGACGAGGAATCCCCGTCGTCTCTGGAGGATGCCATGGAACGGGTTCTTCCGGCGGCCCGAATTACCGAGGGCGGCTCGGCCGCTCTCGCGTGGGAAGTGTACAACGTGAGTCCCGGTGACGGCCCGCTCGGTTTCCGCATTCGAATTCGAGAGGAAAGTCCGGGCTTCCTCCGCAGAATGGGAGAATGGCTCCGGCTGGTGACCCCTCGCCGCCCCACGGAGGTTTCGTGGCAGGAGGAAGAGGACGATGGCCAGATCGCGTTCCGTACCGTGGATCTGGACCTTTCCGACCTTTCCCCGGGGACCTACGAACTCGAACTCTCCATGGACCTGCCGGGTCGGGACGCCGCCGAGGTGTCCCGAACCCTGGAGGTGGCCGAAGGCAACGAGGGGTAACCTCCGGACGTCCATCCCTACAGCTCTCGGTCCGTCACCCCTCTCCTGCCGTTGACGGTCCTTCCCACCCGGTCTAGGTTTTGCGGCTGTAACCTTCTCGACCGGCGACCCGGAAGGCTTCATGGACGACACCTTTCAACGCGGTCCCCTGCTCCTGTTGGCGGGGAGGGCGAACCGGCCTCTGGCCGAGGAAGTGGGCCATATCCTCGGCAAGCAGACGGATGGAGTGACGATTCTGGATTTCGCCGACGGCGAGATCTTCGTCCGGATCGACCGGAATGCCCGGGGACGTGACGTCTTCATCGTCCAGTCCACCCAGTCCCCGGCGGAAAACATCATGGAGCTCCTGCTCCTGATCGATGCCGCCAAAAGGGCTTCCGCGGCCCGGGTCACCGCTGTGATTCCCTACTTCGGCTATGGAAGACAGGACCGGAAGGACCAGCCGCGGGTGGCCATCGGGGCCAAGCTTCTGGCCAATCTGGTGGTCACGGCGGGGGCCGACCGGGTTCTGGGGATGGACTTCCACCAGCACCAGATCCAGGGTTTCTTCGACATCCCCGTGGACCATCTTTATGCGGCCCCCGTCCTCACACAGTACTTCCTGGACAAGGGCTACAGGGACATGGTGGTGGTGGCGCCCGACGTGGGGGCGGCCAAAATGGCCCGAGGGTTTTCGAAGAGGTTGGGGGCCACCTTCGCGATCATCGACAAGAGGAGACCCGCACCGAACGAGTCCGAGGTCCTGACGGTGGTGGGCGATGTGGAGGGCAAGGTCTGTCTTGTGACGGACGACATGGTGGATACCGGGGGGACCATGGCCGCCGCCATCGAGGCTCTCCACGACCGGGGAGCCCAGGCGGTGTACGCGTGCGCCACCCACGCGCTCCTGTCCGGGGATGCGGTGGCGAAGTTGAGCGCGTCCCCCGTGGACGAGCTGGTGGTGACGAATACGATTCGTATTCCCGAAGAGCGGCGTTTCGAGCGCCTGACGATTCTATCGGTGGCCGACCTCCTGGCTCGGGCCATCCGGTATATCCACTCCAACGAATCGGTGAGCCAGCTCTTCCGACTGCGGGAAGAGCGCGGCGAGGCGGACTCCGGGTGAGCCGGTAGGACGCTGGACCGGCGTCCGCCCGCAGGGGTCGGAGCCGGGGGAGACACCGGGGCTCGGGGGCGGGCCCTTAACCAAGAAATGAGGCGCCTATGGCACTGCGGGCGAAGTTGAAAGCGGAGAGACGAGAGGGAAGGGGCAAGGGAGCGGCGCGGAAGTTGCGCGCCGGCGGGCGTGTGCCCGGCGTGGTCTACGGTCCCGAGGCCGAACCCTTGAGCCTGGCTCTGGAGACCCGGGAGGTGGAGCAACTTTTCCAATCCATCTCCGTGGACAACACCATCGTCGAGCTGGACGTGGACGGAGAAGACGAGGATATCCAGACCCTCGTCCGGGATATTCAGACCCACCCCTTCAGGCCGGAGATCCTGCATGTGGACTTCTTCCGGATCCAGAAGGGGCGTGCGGTCCAGCTCGAGGTGCCCGTGGAGCTCCTGGGCACACCCGTAGGAGTGAAGGAGGGGGGGGTCGTCGAGCAGGTGGTCCACAGCCTTCCGGTTCGATGCATTCCTTCTCTGATTCCGGAGGTGGTGGAGCTCGACATCTCCGAGCTCGACATCAACGAGTCCCTCCACGTGTCGGACTTGTCCTTGCCGGAGGGAGTGGAGGTGCTCCTGGAGCCGGAGCGAACGGTCTGCTCCATCCAGGTGCCCGACCTCGTTCTCGAGGAGCCCGCCGTCGAGGAGGACGAAGAGGTGGAGGTGCTCCGTGTGGGCGAGGAAGAGGAGGAGGGGGACGAGGAGACGGAGGCGGATGCCGACGGGGACGAGGGGGAGGCGGAGGAATAGCCTTCGGACCGGGTCTCCAAGTCGATGATGACCTTCGTGGTGGGTTTGGGGAACCCTGGCCCCGAGTACGAGAACACGCGACACAACATAGGGTGGTGGGTGTTGGACCGGGCGGCCCACGAATGGGGGGCGGCTCCGTTCCGTCGGGAGGGCGCGGCATGGATCACGGAGGGGACACCCGAGGGTCGCCGAGTCACCCTCATCAAACCCGCCACCTACATGAATCGGAGTGGCCAGGCATTGGCGCCCTTCCTGGCCGAGGGAGGGTTGGACCCGGTTCGGGACATCCTGGTGGTGGTGGACGACGCTGCTCTGGATGTGGGCCGGATACGGCTCCGGCCACGGGGGAGCCCTGGAGGGCACAATGGACTGCGGTCCATCTCCCGAGCACTCGAAACCGACGACTATCCCCGGCTCCGCGTGGGAGTGGGGCGCCCCCCGGATGGGGTGGATTGGGCGGATTGGGTCCTTTCAGCTCTGACATCGGAGGAGGAGGACGTGATTCTCACCCTCCTCCCAGAGCTCGTTCGCACTGTGGAAAGCTGGTTGGAAGAAGGCGTGGAAATGGCTATGAGCCGATTCAACCGGTGAGCTCCGGAGAGGCGGGGGGCGGGCCGGTCCGCTCCCTGTCCGGACAGCTCGGACTCCGTCGGGAGCGACCCGGACGGAAAGCGACGACGCGAAACTGGAAAAGGGGGACAGTGGACGAATGGGCGACTTCCTACTGACGCTCGCCGACTGGTCCTGGCTCGTGGGACTGCTCGGGCTGGCGGCCGGGGCGGGAATCTACAAGTACGTCAAAAGCCAGGACACGGGCAATGAGCTCATGCAGGATCTGGCTGAGCAGATCCATGCTGGAGCCATGACCTTCCTGAAGCGAGAGTACACGATCCTGGCCGTCTTTGTGGCGGTGGTGGCGATCCTCCTCAGCTTCGCCGTGGGGCCCCACACGAGCGCCGCGTACATAGCCGGAGCGATTTGCTCGGCTCTGGCGGGATTCTTCGGGATGAAGGCCGCCACCCGGGCCAACGTGCGCACCTCGGCCGCCGCGAACGACCACGGACAGGGGCTGGCCCTCCGGTTCTCCTTCTTCGGAGCATCCGTCATGGGCCTTTCGGTTGCGGCTCTGGGACTGCTTGGGCTGGGGCTTCTGTACCTGGTGTACGCCACCGGAGCCACGCCGAACACCGGGGAACTCCCCTTCTTCGCCGAGGTGGTCTCCGGATACGCCATGGGGGCCAGCACCATCGCACTGTTCGCTCGTGTGGGCGGCGGGATCTTCACCAAGGCCGCCGATGTGGGGGCCGACCTGGTAGGAAAGGTGGAAGCGGGGATCCCCGAGGATGACCCTCGGAACCCGGCCACCATCGCGGACAACGTGGGCGACAACGTAGGCGACGTGGCCGGAATGGGCGCGGATATCTTCGAGTCCTACGTGGGTTCGGTGGTGGCCACCATCGCCATCGGAGCCACTTCCGCCGTCATGGCTGCGAGTGTAGTGGAGGCCGTGGCCCTTCCCATCATCACGATCGTGGTCGGCCTTCTGGCGTCCCTTTTCGCCATCGGCCTCATGAAGCTTCTGGAAGGGACCGACCCGGCGGCCGCCCTCCGGAACGTGACGTTCGTGGCGGCCGGGCTTTACCTGGCGGTCATGTTCTTGGCGATCCAAGCCCTGGACTTCCAGATGGTGGATCCGGCCACCGGTATCGAATACTCGCCGATCGGTCCCTTTTGGGCCCTGGTGGCGGGAACCCTGGTAGGGATCTTCATCGGCCTGGCCACCGAGTACTACACTGGTGGGAAGCCCATCCGTGACATCGCGAAGGCGAGTGAGACGGGAACGGCTACCAACATCATCACGGGGATGGCTGTGGGGATGCACTCCACCGTCGTCCCGCTCCTGCTCATCTGCGCGGCCATCTTCGTCTCCTACTCGGTCTCGGGCCTGTACGGCATCGGGATCGCGGCCGTGGGTATGCTGGCTACGGTGGGCGTGACCATGACCGTGGATGCCTACGGGCCAGTGGCCGACAACGCGGGTGGAATCGTGGAGATGAGTGGTCTGGGGGCGGAGACCCGGGCAATCACCGATTCCCTGGACAGCCTCGGGAACACCACGGCCGCCATCGGGAAGGGGTTTGCCATCGGTTCGGCGGCCCTTACGGCCCTTGCTCTCTTCTCGGCGTACACCTCCGCCGTGGGGATTCAGGAGACCGGGATCAACATCGTGGATCCGGTGGTGGTCATCGGACTCCTGCTCGGGGGGATGCTTCCGTTCTTGGTGGCCGCCCTGACCATGACGGCGGTGGGACGCGCCGCAGCCGGGATGGTGGACGAGGTTCGTCGCCAGTTCCGCGAGATCCCCGGGCTTCTGGAAGGAAAGGCCAAGCCGGATCCGGCGCGTTGCGTGGACATCTCCACCCGGGGTGCCCTGCGGGAGATGATCGCGCCCGGGGTGGTGGCCGTGAGTGCCCCGCTCCTGGTCGGTTACTTCGTGGGGGTCGAGGCTCTGGGAGGTCTCCTGGCCGGCTCGGTGGTTACCGGGGTCCTCATGGCCCTCTTCATGGCCAACACCGGCGGTGCCTGGGATAACGCCAAGAAGTGGATCGAGGCCGGGAACCTGGGGGGCAAGGGGTCGGAAGCGCACAAGGCGTCTGTGGTGGGAGATACGGTGGGCGACCCGCTCAAGGACACGTCGGGTCCGTCCCTGAATATTCTGATTAAGCTCATGGGCGTCGTTGCCCTGGTCCTGGCGCCGTGGTTCGCTCAGGTGCACGGGACCGGCGAGGATGCGGATCTGGGGTGGCTGGGCCAGCTCTTGGAGAACCTCTTTCTGGGCTGATTCCGTCGCCGAATCGATCGGCACGCCCCGG